>NZ_JASJFE010000240.1:0-3045 GCF_030067735.1 Microcystis sp. M53598_WE2
AGCTTGTTCTGTGTAGATACTGGCTAACCCTTAATACTGATTGAAAGCGATTGCCGTCTTTTTTTCCTAAGTCCGGCTTCCTTTCTTTACCTCAAAGTGGATTTCTAGAGCTTTAAAGGTGAAACTAATTGAACCTTCGGGAACAGCTTTGTAGAACCAGACAACCATGGCCGCTAGAGGGAAGACAATGGCGAAGTCAACACTAGCGGCGAATTTACACTTTCTTGCACTTCATCCCTGAAAGTAGAAATACCTTTTCAGTTATCAGTGAACAGTTATCAAAGAGCCGGGCTGATAACTGTTCACTGGTAGCGGTGCTACAATTAAAAGAAAAAGTTTGCTCCAAGAAAACCATGCAACTAGAAGAATACTTTGAAGTTTTTGAGCCAGATGACATCCGCATTAAAGGACATCGCATTGGGATTGAGGATGTCATCAACTACCATTTAAAAGGTTATACTTCCCAGCAGATTCTCCAAGAGTTACCCAGCTTAAACCTAGAGAAAATTTACGCTACTCTCACCTATTACTATCAAAATAAGCCCCAGATAGATGCTTATCTTCAGCACCTCCATGACTGGCAAGAAGAACAATACCAACAGTGGTTAAATACCGAGCCATCGCCACTGATTCAACGCCTAAGACAACTGAAACTAAAACGGAAACAGCAAGAACTAAACCTCGCATGAGAATCCGGTTTTTGTTAGATGAAAACTTATCCCCAGACCTCAAAATATCTCTGTTGCGATTGAATCCTAATCTCGATATTTTGCGAGTAGGTGAACCCGATGCACCACCACTGGGAACTTTAGACCCAGAAATCCTAGATTATGTTGCGTCATTTCAACGGTTATTAGTTACCAGGCTCTAATAGATTGTATCTCGTTGACGGGCCGGGCGATCGAGGGATTTAATCGCCGTTGCTAATTCCTCGACGGTCAAACAAGTACCGCCCAGGGCCCCGGCCATAGTGGTAATATGTTCTTCCATGAGAGTGCCACCGAGATCGTTGCAACCCCAGTTTAAGGCTTCTGTCGCCCCCTGTAAGCCCAATTTTACCCAACTGGGTTGATGATTTTTAATGCTATTGCCCAAATAAATCCGCGCCACTGCTGTTAATTTTAATGTATCGGCTAAAATTGGTTGATCCCGTCCGACTCGATGTCTCAGGGGTTTGGGGGCCGATTGTCCCACAAAAGGCAATAAAATAAATTCGGTGATTTTAGCCCGATAATTATTTTCTAGGGCGATTTCTTGCTGTTTTCTAATTTTTTCGAGGTGCTGCACCTGTTGGCTAGGGGTTTCAATATGACCGCAGAGCATGGTACTGGTGGTATGTAACCCCAAGCGATGGGCAGTACCGACTATTTCTAACCAAGTGGCGGCATCGATTTTTTCTGGACAAATTACCCGTCTTACCTCATCCACCAACACCTCGGCAGCCGTCCCCGGTAGAGAATTCACTCCTGCTTCTTGCAGGGAAGCGATAACTTTTTCGTAACTTAAACCGTCTTCCCTAGCTATAAATTGGACTTCTTGGGGCGAAAAAGCGTGTAAATGCAGGTCAGGAAAGGCTTGCTTCAGGTTTTTAACAATTTCGAGGTAATAGTCTAAGGAATTGCCCTTAATCTTGGCTTTTGGGTTTAATCCTCCCTGCATACAAATTTCCGTCGCCCCACGACGGACAGCATCGGCCGCTTTAGCGATAATTTCCTCTAAATTAAGCCAGAAGGCCCCTTCTTCATTTTCATCGCGTCTGAATGCACAAAAACTGCAATGCTGCTCACAAATGTTACTAAAATTAATATTGCGATTGATAACGTAGGTGACGGTATCTCCCACCTGTTGACGACGCAAAAAGTCGGCCGTTTCCCGAATCTGGGCAATTAAACGGTTATCGGTAGTTTCTAGCAAGATAATCGCTTCTTTTGCCGATAAATTCGCCCCTGACCGCGCTTTTGCCAAAATATCGGTTACGGGTGCGGTGATGGAGGAGTTAGTCACGGGAGATAAATATTAAGGGTTGCCGATCCTAATTGTAGAACGAGGTCAGAAGGAACAGTAAAGAAAGAGAGCCGATTTAATCCTTTTTCTGTTCCCTATTCCCTTGTCTGCACGCGGTAATTTCCGGTTGAGAGCCTTTATTGCAGGGTGGTTTGTTTTTCCTGTTCTTTTTGTTGACGTTTTTTCTTTTCTGCTTCTAGAGCATCTTCGATAACCTTGAGCAGCTGATCCATTTTATCAAGATTACCGCGATAAACATCGAGGTCTTTTTGCAGTTTCTCGCTGGAGAGACGGAGAATTTCTGAGAACTTTTGCAAAATTTGTTCGCGTTTTTCTTTTTCCTTGATCATGTCCGGTTGTGCTTCCGCCAAAATAGTATAGAGACCGATGGCAAACAGGCGACTATACTTAAACTTAGGCGCGTTGATAACCGAAACTAAACTATCAGACAACTGATTGTTACCACCCAGAGCAGGGTTTTGCAGTTGGGAAAGCAAGGAATCAATATTAGTTTCTTTGGCAATAGCGATCATATTTTCGGCATCACGACGATAGACTTCGGGATTACCGTTAACCGCTTGGCACAAAGCATTAAAAATATTCGGTTTATCCTCCCCCGGACGATAGCCTTCCATGAACTTCTCGAAAGAAGTAACCACACCAAGGGCATAAATTGGATCATAATGGAAATCTACATTAACGGAGAGCAGGTGCATCTCGACTAATAATTCCTCAACCACGCGCCGATACACCGAATTGATGGGGCGGGTGTGGCGAGTATAAAAATCACGCTTACTATCGGAAACAGTACGAATTTTGTCCACAGAACCAAACTTCATAAAAATTTAACACTGCTCTCATTTTCTCCCTTCTCGTTCCCCCTGACAAGGCCAGTGATCACCAAAGAGCGGCAAGCAGTCAGTCCAGAGAGAGCAAAAGAGCGAGTAAGATAGGGCAATGGGAAATGGGAAAATGGGGAAATGGGGGAATGGGGAAATGGGGGAATGGGGAAATGGGGGAATGGGGAAGTGGGGAAATGGG
>NZ_JASJFE010000666.1:0-4079 GCF_030067735.1 Microcystis sp. M53598_WE2
AAGTTTTGCCCAAGGTCGATAGAGAATTCGTCCAATCTGTTCGGGAATTATATAGCGTCGATTGACTGAAACAGGCTCAAGTTTTTTGAGTAAAGACGAATTACCCAAGTTATCAATGTTTTTGGCAATTACTTCCCCAAAACGTGACAAGGAATCAATTTCCTCATCCCGGAAGCCTCCTGGTGGTAACACTCCCATTAAAGAGTCTTTTTTGCCTGTTAGTACCATTCTGGGGGTAGTAATAAAGGTGGACAGGGGGGAACCTTGGTGAGTTATCACTATATTATCAATATGAATACCCCCCGCATCTTTAATCATCTTTTTCATCATTTCCGAAGCAGAATGCCACATGTTACGGCAGCAAATTAAGGTGATGATTTTGGTATCCTTCAATACCTTGGCATATTCTGATTGAAAAAATCCCTGGATTGGCAACGAGGGAGCTAAATACCAGACCTGGTAAGCCAAAAGCACCAAGTTAAATCGCTCATTCGGTTTAAAGTTGGGCGTTTTAATTGCTGAGGCTTCTTGATTGATACACTCGGGGAAAACATCAAAAAATTGATAAAATTTCCAAGGATAATCATAATCGACATTTGGACTAATATTTTGCCAAGTAATCTCAACATTAGCAAGGGACTTGAGCGGACTCAGCAATGATCGAGCTGCCTGCTCAACCGAGCCTGACTGAGAATAGTAAATTACTAAAATCTTGGTCATGATAGTCTTTCGATCCCTGTAATGAAATGGACGGGGTTATACAGCGAACTAACTTGAATCGGTTAATAAGTCGTACTAAAAAAGTAATACACAGAGTGTCACGAAGGGCATTAATCTTGATCGCCCCAGATGGTGTGGCAAACTTCCCTGCCATTATAACTGCTAAAAGCACAAATGTTGAATTTTTACATAAAACTTTACATACAAGCTAGAGATTAAATTGGGAGCATCCTAATTATGCAATGAGTATAAATACTCAGAAGGGTAAGAAGGCCTTTGGATCGCTCTTCTGGGACTTTCGGAAATACCTGACCGAATCTAGATTCTGAAACCCTTGCTTGACAAGCGAACGCTGACTTTTTTTCTAATAAAAACTCAAATTTCGTGTTTCTGTTAGTTAGCACTTGCTTGAAGGCCTACCCCATAAGAGAGCCAGAGTTGAGAGACTGTAAGATTTTTGCCAGAGTTCCAGAAGAGCGATATCAGTTATCAGTTATCAGATTTGAGTTTTAAGTGATACTAAATCCGCTGAGTATAGACTACATATCAGGACAGGCAATAGGCAATAGGGAGAATGAATAATCAGTCTTTAATAACTGGATTTAATATGACAGTATTAAATAGAAGTTTCTTACTGTCTTTTCACTGATTACTGATCACTGATTACTGACCAGTTCGTCAATGATTAAGATGTTCAAAGACCGATTTATCACCGATATCGTTGGGGAGAGGTTGGCTTAACTTTCCCAGAGCAAAGATAATGAATAAAGTCGCCCAGAGAATTAATAGCCCCTTTTCCCAATTTAAGGGCAATATCCCCAAAAGATGACCGAGTAAAAGGGTGGGAACTAGAGGGGTTAAAAACTTGGTTTCTAGACGATTAAAACAAAAAGCTTCTTTGAAATAAATCCCCGTGAGACTAGCAAAAATAAAGCCCACACCGAATAAACTCACCGGATGGTTATAGACAAATTCTAGGGGAGAAAGGTGAGAATAGAGGCTGAAAATTAGGGAAGTAATCGCCCCAATTAGCCAAAAAACTTGCAGGAGACGATGGAGGGGAATTAAATAAATATGGATAGTCAATAAACTGATGCCTAACCCCAGACAAAAACCCATGTATAAAAGGTTAGTCAGGGGCAGTAATTGCGGTCGGGTGAGAACTATAATTGTAGCGACAGCGAAACTAAAAGCCGCTAAATTTAAACCCAGACGGTAGAGACGCACCCCTAGGCGATCGCTATCCGTAATCGTAAACTCTCCGAATTGACCTTGATAAACTCGATCGACAGCAGGGGAAGTCATAATGCTCTAAAGAAAAAGGGAAGCTTAGAAAAGATTGACTAAAAATCATCTTAATCTTAAATTATGCCAGTAGCCTCACTTCTCCCTCCTCTCGGCTGACTAATTGCGAGTTAGGATCAAGGTTACATTTCCTTTAGATTTTTAAGCCATGTCGTTGAACCAAGAATCCCTCGCTTTTAGCCATGGGAGGGTCAAGAACTCAACTAGCGAAATTTTGATCGTGGGCGGTGGTATCATCGGATTAGCGATCGCCGTCGATTTGCAATTGCGCGGGGCAAAAGTTACCCTCCTAGTTCGAGATATAGCTCAGGCCGCTAGTCGTGCGGCTGCGGGAATGTTGGCCCCCCATGCGGAGGGGATTCCCCCGGGTCCGTTTCTCGATCTTTGTTTACAATCGCGCTGGCTATATCCAGAGTGGAGCCGCAAAATCGAGGATTTAACGGGAATAAACAGCGGCTACTATCCCTGTGGTATTCTTGCTCCCGTTTACGAGCTAGATCAGCCTTTTACTACCGAGGAAGTTAATAAAATTTGGTTAGACAGCAATGCAGTTCACCTCTACCAACCCGGACTAGGTAAAGATGTGGTCGGTGGTTGGTGGTATCCTGACGATGGACAAGTGGACAACCGGCAGCTAGTGACTGGGCTGCAACAAGCGGCCGAAAATTTAGGGGTAGAAATTCGCCAAGGCATAGAAGTCCACGCCATACAGCAAAAGCAGGGAAAAGTCAAGAGTATTTATACTTCAATTGGGGAATTAGAAGCAAAAATTTACATTTTAGCGGCGGGATCCTGGACGAGTCAACTTTTACCCCTCCCTATCCATCCCGTCAAAGGTCAAATGGCCGCAGTAAAAATGCCCCCTAACCAGACCTTAGCTAGGGTTTTATTCGGTCCGCAAACCTATCTAGTTCCCCGTCGCCATGGTCGTTTAATTATCGGGGCCACTTCCGAAAAAGTGGCCTGGCAAACGGGTAATACACCCCAAGGACTACAAACCCTTTTTGAGCGGGCCACCCGTCTCTATCCCCCTTTAGCTGACTGGGAAATCGAGGAAATGTGGTGGGGATTCCGTCCGGGTACAGCGGATGAATTACCCATTTTAGGCCGCAGTAGCTGTGATAACCTGATTTTAGCCACCGGTCACTATCGCAATGGCATTTTACTCGCCCCTGTCACTGCTTCCTTAATCGCTGACCTGGTGATTAATGACAAAGTTAATCCCATTTTGACCCATTTTAGCTGCGATCGCTTTAAGCGACCATCACCCCTTACTATTCCACCTATGTCCTTAACTATTATTGAGAATAAACCCCAAGCACTTTTATCGCCCCAGAATGATCGCCTCACCATTGCAGGGAAAACCTTTCACTCCCGCTTGATGACTGGGACTGGCAAATATGCCAATCTGACCACTATGCAGGAAAGTATTACTGCCAGTGAATGTCAGATCGTCACCGTCGCCGTTAGACGAGTACAAACGAACGCACCCGGCCATGAGGGATTAGCAGCGGCGATCGATTGGTCGAAAATCTGGATGTTACCCAACACTGCTGGTTGTCAAACGGCCGAAGAAGCGATTCGGGTGGCCCGTTTAGGGCGAGAAATGGCCAAATTATTGGGACAGGAAGACAATAACTTTATTAAACTCGAAGTTATTCCCGATCCTAAATATTTATTACCCGATCCGATCGGAACTTTGCAAGCGGCCGAACAATTAGTTAAAGAAGGTTTTGCCGTACTGCCCTATATTAACGCCGATCCTCTCTTGGCCAAACGTTTAGAGGAGGCTGGCTGCGCCACGGTTATGCCGCTGGGATCGCCGATCGGGTCGGGACAGGGCCTTAAAAATGAGGCAAATATCGCGATTATCATCGAATCGGCCCAAATTCCCGTGGTGGTAGATGCCGGGATCGGTACACCCTCAGAAGCGGCCCGGGCCATGGAAATGGGTGCGGATGCTTTATTAATTAACAGTGCGATCGCTATGGCGGCCAATCCGGCTATGATGGCCCAAGCCATGGCAATGGCGGCAAAAGCGGGACGTTTAGCCT
>NZ_JASJFE010000239.1:0-5634 GCF_030067735.1 Microcystis sp. M53598_WE2
ATGCTTCTTTCCAGGGTTCATCATAATTGGCGGTTGTTGGGTTCATGGCAAGTCGCTACCAATTGGAAAGTTAGGCACTCATCTAAATCTATTATTCCCCATAAATATCATCAATGCTACTTGTCGTCACAAAACTTCCCATTAGAGCAACCTACATCTACATCTTTGTTCTAACATTTATTGGTAAAACTATATAATGCCGTCAGATATTTGGGGTAGGAGTTAAAGGCACCGGGAAGGATATCTTTGACCAAAAAAGGAGTTGACATGATTTTTTCCTGAATAAAGAGTAAAAATTTTAAAATCGCCGTTTCCCGCACTTGGGACAGCCCTAGTCGTTACCATGCCAAGAAGCGGCTCAATCATCGCCGTCAGCGTTGGGTTTCATGCTTTAACCCAACCCACGTTCATCTCTGGTATAGACTAGAATCGATTATTAACATTGATTTTTGCTTATGATTTATTATGGTTTCAGTGGGTATTAATGGGGGTTATTATAAACAAACCAATCAATATTATTTATAAAGTTTTTTGAACGGCTCTTCTGGTTTATGTTTGGAAACGAGGTCTATTCTCGCGAAACAGGTGCAAGATTTTGAGGGAATCGTGCTTCAAAACCTTGCGTTTTCATCGGCCCCCGTCCTGTAGGGGCGAAGCATTCGGATAAAAAATCTGCGGTTTCACCGATAGGTTATTGCCCGAATGCTTCGCCCGTACTTTTTGCCGCAAACCCTAGATAGAGTCCTATAGCAGCGGGCAGAAGGCAGTATTTTCGCTGCTTTTGCCCCCTTTTAGAGAGATTCTTCGATCACGGAACCATCTTCCTGCACCCAGGCGAGATTTTTAATCATTCGATCGCGGGCATAGGTACGAATTTGTGCCTCGCTGCGACCCCCTAAATCGATCGCCACCCTCAGATTCGGATCACCGGTGCGAAGGGAGCGAGCCTTACTAAAAGTCGCTATCTGGGCGTTATTACCCAAAGGGATAAGCAACCAGTCGAGGGGAGGAGCTTGAGTGGGTAAAGTCTGCCCTGATAATAAACTTTCGTGCAGTTCTTCGATATTCAGGGAAAAACCGATACCCGGAGCCGATTGGCCCTGGGGATGAAAAACGCCCAATAATTGATCATAGCGTCCGCCCTGGCCTAAAATACTGAGATTTTGTTGGTGATCACTAACCGCCTTAAAAACGATGCCGGTGTAGTAATCAAAGGTTTGAATCAGACTTAAATCGAGAATTAGGGGGAAAGGACCAGAGCGATCAGCATTAAGCAGCTCTACTAGGGATTTAAGGTTATTAACGGCTTTTTGGGCTGATTCTTCCCGGGCTAATACGGCCACTTGTGCGAGGACATCCTGAGGATTACCGCGCAGGTGAAATAATTGTCGGGCTTGCTGCCGGAGGGTTTCGTTGGGATAGGGAAGATTTTCGAGGCTAACGTAGTCGAGGAGGGCTAAACAGCGTTTCACCTGTTCGCGTAAGGGATCCGGAAAGGGAGAAAGTAGCGAACGAGTCAAACCCGCTTCTCCTAAAATAATCTGCCAGTTAGGGACGGCCAAACTATCGAAACAGTCGGCCAGGAGCAGTAAAATCTCGGCATCGGCTAGTAAACCGCCAGAAAAGAGCAGTTCTACCCCCGCTTGATAGAATTCCACTTGACGACCGTGATAACCGGCGCTAGGGCGACGAAAAACGTTAGCCCGATAACAGAGACGTTGGGGATAGGACTCCCCACTCATGCGGGTGACGGCACTGCGGGCAATGGAAGCGGTTAATTCAGGGCGTAATCCCGATAGTCCTTGACTATCCCCGTGGAGTTGGATCACGGTGCTGGGATCGATCGCACCGCCTGCGGTGAGGGTATCGAGCCATTCAATGGTGGAGGTGACGATCCTTTGATAGCCCCAACGCTGAAAGACAGACTGAAGGCGATCGTTAATCCAGCCTTTTTGGGTAACTTCTAGGGGTAATAAATCCCTTGTCCCCGCCGGGGGTTGATGAATCATGGGAGTTTGCTAATCAAAATCGGTGGCACTGGTCAGTCCTATTTCACTTTACGACAAGTTGTGACCAGTTTTCTGATAGGTAAAAACCCCTAACAAATCCTCTTAGGGGTTTTGATCTCAAATGTCGGGGTGAAGACAGCAATTCTAAATTTGCCCTGTAGCAAGGCTTTTGGGGGTTAGTTCCCATAATACGGGGTCAAATTCAATGGGATTGCAAATTTCATGTCACGAGTCTTCAGGCTTTTGACGTGATAGTACACCCAAAGTTGCCCCAAAAATCCCCCTTTAAAATGTTCTTTAAATCCCTAAAAGGCTTGCTATGTCTAAAACTGAGAATTGCTGGTTGCTAGTAGAGGCAAGATGTTGCCCAAGAATCTCCGCCCTAAAAGTGCGGAGATTGTCAATCCCCTGACGGTGGCTTCTAGCGGAACATTGCGCGCAGGGAACTGGAGAGTTGATTGGCTGCCCGTGCGGCCACCAATCCCGAAAGGGCGGCGACCACCACTGTGGCAAGGCAGGTTAGCTGGGCTGCCCCCGGTCCACCCACCCCCAGTACCATCGCCATGGCGGTCAGAGGTAGGCGATAGCCGCCAGCAATACCGGCCGCTGCCCCCGCCGCACCCGCCAGATCCCCCGAAATCTCAAAGGTGGTTGCGAACACCCGGCCACTGAGGTCGCCGATCGCCAGAAAAGGGACAAACACGCCGCCACAGCCCCCGGCTAAAACGGCAGCGGTGGTGGCCGCGGCCCGGAGCAGAGCCACTGCCAACAGGTGGTAAGGAGTTGTTTTAATGTTTTCGGCCCAGACGATAGCGGCTCCCCCTGGTCCAAAAGCCGCTGCGGGGGTCGCCACCTGTCCGATCACGATCGCCAAGAATAGCATCACCAGGCCACCGATCAGGAGACGAGTGGCGGGCCTGTCCCGCAAGCCTCTGGCCCAGTAGATCGCCTCACCAGTGAGGGCTGTAATCGTGCCGGCGATCACTCCGATCAACAAAGTGGCACCCACCGCATCCCAGAAGTCAGTCGGGGCAACCTGCGGCACGACCAGCCGGATCAGTTGCAGCTTAAAGGCAGCGTTGACTCCCCATCCCACCAGTCCCCCGGCTAACATCGCCGCTGCCCGCTCAGGGGTGATCGGAACCTGGCGTCGCTGACTCAACTCAAACATAAAAAAGCTGCCTACCAGAGGGATTCCCATCAGGGCAGAAACACTGGCCGCACCGCCACCGATGGCCAGGGGCCGCACCAGTTGACCTAGGGCTGGATTTATGCTACCTAACCAGGTTCCTGTCGCCACGCCAATATGAGCTGCCGGTGATTCTGTTCCCATGGGCGCACCCAGTCCAACGGTGGAGAGGATGGCCAGGGCGCGCAACGGGGCTAGATTCCAAGGGAACCGCTCTTCGGCGCCGGATGCGTTCACCACGTCACCGGTCAGGTCGGCGCGAGCAATGTCATGGGGGAAGGAGTACCAGTCCATGAGAGAACCCCAGCGACTAGAGGAAGTTGCCCCCCGGGGAGCTAAGGTCTGCACGGGTTGCCCCCTACCCAGTCCAAACAGGACTAGCACTGCTAAGGTAACGCCCACCAGAGGCAGCAGCAGTAGCCAGACTTTGTCTAGGTCAGAGGCAATCCTGAGGGTTTGCTTAATTGCCTCAGTCAGTAGTACCGCGGCCAGAGAGCCGATCAAACCGCCGAGCAGGCCGCCAACAGCCCATGGGCCTACCCTGGTTAACAGAAGTTGTAGTTTGTTATTTAGCATCGTGCCAAGAAAGTTAAACTTTTATCGTTCCTATAGCAAGTCCATTGGAGTGGTCAAGCAAAACACCCTGAAAGTCTTTACTATATAGTTAGTAAAAGTATAGTCAAATATAAACAGACTGAATTCTATTTGAGAAATTCCCTTCACTTTTACTTCGAGAGATTAATTCTCCTTGGCTGAACTACGCACCTCTCTATCCCATAGCTGAACGGATTTTGGAATCCTTTTCTTAGGATGTTGTAACTTGAAACCACTACTCAACGGATTTAGTATAAGTTAACATTTCAATTAGACGTTTATAAGGAATAACGACAAACTTTTGGCTGTTAGCTTTGCCTATGTTAGCCTTCTGTTTCCAGCCGTCATTTTTGCCAATAACTAAAGCAGATTGAGGGTGTGTTAGTCAAAATTAACACACCATTAATTTTATTTTTAAGTCAGAACTGTCCCAATTATGGGATAGATGTTTTAATTTCTTGCATAATCATCAACCTAAAAAGATTTAATCGTGTTCAAAGATTCGGTAACGTGAGCTTTAAAATCTAACATAGAATCGAAAATATGTCTGACGATTCCCTCTTGATCAATGATATAGGTAACTCGTCCGGGGAGGACGAATAAGGTAGAGGGAACACCGAATAATTTCCGGACTCGGTTATCGCTATCACTTAAAAGGGTGAAGGGAAGATTATATTTTTGGGCAAATTGTTGATGAGATTGGGGACTATCGGCACTAATACCAATAACTTCCGCACCCGCATCGGTAAACACTTCGTAACTATCGCGGAAAGCGCAGGATTCTGCGGTACAACCCGGAGTGTCATCTTTGGGATAGAAATAAATTACCAGGGATTTTTTACCGATTAAATCGCTGACATTAACCGTTGCCCCTGTTTGGGAAGGGAGAGAAAAATTGGGAACTCGATCGCCTACTTTTATAGCTGCCATAAGATTAATTAATGAATGGATAATCGTGGATAGGGTGATGCTTTATATTCTAACCTTTTTTGGTCTTTTGTTTAGCCCGTTTAGCAGCAGCTTTGGCCGCTTTTTCTGCTTCAATGCGTTTTTGTTCGGCTTTTTGTTTTTCTTCGTCTAGTTTTTCTAGATAATAGTGATAATCTCCTGCGTAGGCAATTAATTCGCCCTCCCGAATCTCGACAATTTTGTTAGCTACTTGGGAGATAAAATAACGATCATGGGAAACAATTAAAACCGTGCCTTCATAAACTTTTAAAGCCGATTCTAACATTTCCTTGGCGGGAATATCGAGGTGATTAGTGGGTTCATCGAGAATTAATAAGTTAGCGGGAGCAAGTAACATTTTGGCTAAAGCAAGACGCGCTTTTTCGCCACCACTCAAAGATTCTACTTTTTTTAATACCGTTTCCCCACTGAATAAAAATCGCCCTAAAAGACTGCGAACTTCCACATCTTTCCAATCGGGAACTTCATCATGAATCGTATTTAAAACGGTTTTAGTTAGGTCTAAAGCTTCCGCTTGGTTCTGCTCAAAATAACTAGGAATAACGTTATGTTTACCGATTTCGATCGAGCCTTCTGTGGGGAGTTCTAACCCAACAATTAAACGTAAAAGCGTGGATTTTCCTGCACCATTTGGTCCTAAAAACGCCACTCGATCGCCCCTTTCTATTTCCAGATTTGCTCCCAAAAAGAGAATTTTATCATCGTAAATGTGAACAATATTTTTAATAGTTACCACTTCCCGACCACTACGCACTGCTGGAGGAAACTGGAATTTTAAGGTACGCACATCGGCAATTGGGGCTTCAATTTTTTCTACCTTTTCTAATTGTTTTTCCCGGCTTTTTGCTTGGGTACTGCGGGTGGCACTGGCCC
>NZ_JASJFE010000878.1:0-5559 GCF_030067735.1 Microcystis sp. M53598_WE2
CTTTGAGAAGTTATCTCTATTGGTTGTTCTATTGTTGATCACGAAGCAACCCACAAAAAACTGAAAAAAATTGTCAAGTTTAGCAAAGTAAAAAAGTTCAGCTGTCAGATTTACTATTTGGACAGATAGATAGAGTCGGTTCCAATATATGCTCCCGATACTTGGGATGCAGACTCTATGGTGTAAATTAAAGTTTTCTTGTCTCGCTCAACTTAAATGTCAATCCTACGGTTTTTATCTAGCTAACGGAAAAGGTGATTAATAACACCAAAGCAACCAACAAAACCGCCCCTACTCCTTGCAAAATATACCATTTTTGCTGTTCTAAAGATGGGGATTTTGATAGATAAATCTTGGGTTCGCTACCATAGTTATTGATGATTCCTTCATCATCTACTGTATAGCCCTCTGGGAGAGGTATATTAAGTGATTGATAGTTTTGCCCGTTTATATCTAGTTTAACCTCAGCAGGAATTAATTCACTTCCATCGCTTGGGGAATAGACTGTCGCACCTGTCTCTTGATTAGATTTAGTAGAGTAGTGCATGATCATCTCTCTTCAAAATCTGAGTATAACACAGAATAAGGCGAAATGGTTTTTAGGCTAATTTTTTCCTAGGGCTTTAATCAGCAAATTTGGCTAATGTCGGCAAATTAAAGCAAAAAATATGATTTTATAACTTGACAAAGCTAGATAAAAACATTTAGTCAACTCGCTATTCACTTTTTAGCATACCAGCGCCATAAAACTCGCGCTAAACGTTGGGGATCATGACTAACTTTGGCAGTAACTTCATCTTCTGCCATTACATTCGCTAAAACAATGCGATAACCCATTTTTCCCACCTCCTCGCGGTCTAAAAACACAGGATGACTATGCTCTTGGGCGTATAATTGCAGAGATTGGGGCGATGGTGCAGTTCTTTGGGCTAAAACTGCATCAAAGACGCGTTCCTCGCAGACTTTTTCGATCGCCCGAATATGATCAGCCACCGAATAATTATCCGTTTCCCCCGGCTGGGTCATAATATTACAAACATAGACACGGGGGACTGTCACCTGTGCTAGGGCCTGACGAATTGCGGGAACCAACAAATTAGGGATAATACTGGTATAAAGACTACCCGGCCCGATAATAATATAATCTGCCTCCTTGATTGCCGCTAAAGCAGCCGGTAAAGCGACCGGATCGGCAGGATGACAGCCAATCTGACGAATTTGCCCCATAGCTTCGGTTATCTTCGATTCTCCCTCAATAATGCGCCCATCGGCTAACTTAGCCCAGAGACTAACATCGGTAAGGGTAGCAGGTAGCACTTTACCGCGAATGGCCAAAACTTTGGCACTAGCATCGATCGCCTGTTCCAGATCCCCAGTAATCTCGGTCATAGCGCTGATAAATAAATTACCAAAACTGTGGCCCGATAAACCATCCCCGGCATGAAAGCGATATTGAAACAATTCCGTTAATAACTTTTCCTCATCGGCTAAAGCGGCGATACAATTGCGAATATCCCCCGGGGGTAAAATGCCCATTTCCCGACGTAATCGGCCTGAAGAACCGCCATCATCAGCTACGGTGACAATAGCGGTGATATTGGAACTATACTGTTTTAAACCCCGTAAAAGCGTCGATAAACCTGTACCTCCACCGATGGCCACAATTTTCGGACCGCGATGGAGACGACGATGGGTGCGTAGGAGATCAACTAATTCCTCTGATGCGTCCGGTTGTAGTGCTTCTGTAATCGTTTCCACGGTGCGACTCTGACCCCAGAATAACAAAAAGACACCCAGCAAAACCGCCAGCGGCCCGGAAACAGAATTGGGGACCAAACGGGCGATCGTTTCTAATGCTTGGGAAACAAACTCTAAAAAGCGATTAACTGGGGTTAATTTTACCCAAATAGCTAAACCGAAGGAGGTGAGAAAAACGCCGGTTAAACTGATTAAAAGCCAGCGTTTGACAAAAAGACCGGGAGAAAGCCATTTAAACCAACGATTAACTCGTTTAGGCGTTTTTCTGCCCACAGAAGCGGCTATTTTCCCCTTCTGAGCGTTGAGTTCCCGTAGCGTCTGTTTAAATGGACTCATAGATGTGGCCTGGCAGCGAACGCATTGATTCTGGAGAGACTGTAGCCGAAAAAGGGGACAAACTCAAGCTTAATTAGGGTCTGCTGAAAAAGTTTTTTGTGGGGGTAGGGTGTGGGGTGTGGGGTGTGGGGTGTAGGGTTTTCCCGATTTTGAGGAGGTCAATTACCTAATTTTCAGGGAAAAAGTCCAGGGATTTTCCCCCCGATCACTCCCATATCTGGTACTTTTTGATTGCCAAAAAGTCTAAAAGTCTTACCCAACAAGGTTTTTAGATTTATTCAGCCAGCCTGACCTAACCTCCCACTTGAGAATAGGCCGCCTCGGAAATTGTGGGAATATCGGCGTATTTGCCGATAACCGACTGTATAATGCTGTAAACACAGGCGGCAAATGCTCCCAAAAAGACGACGTTAAAAAGAGTTTCTACCACCAAATTCGCCCCTAAACCCCTAGCGACGAAACCTAAGAGCAATCCCAATAAATACACCAAAATATCGATTAAAATCGCCTGCATGGTGTTAAACCGGATAAAATGACTAATGCGGGGATTGCGTACCACGGCAAAAAAGAGGACGAAAAAGACAATTAAACTGCCAAAGCTTCCCAGAGAACTATAGAGAAAAGCTAAGGGATATAAGGCTATTGCTAAGGCCGCTCCTAAAAAAGGAATTTGCTGGAAGATAAAGATACCGAAGGCAAAAGCCGAATATAAGGGTAAAAGATATACTAAAGCTGCAAAAATGCGATCTTTTGTATCGGTTGAGCCGCGCCAAGTCATAATCTATTGTCTCCTGAGACTACTGCTAACTCTCTTCAAGATAACCCGGCAGCCCATCAGACTTCGCGTAACTGAAGAAATTGATCGAGGCCGAACATTCTTGAACCTCGATCGAGTTATTCTCAAACAGAGACGGGGTGCTTGATTTCCTGTAACAGAGCCAGATATTCCTCCTTAAAATACTTTAGGGTACTTAAAATCGGATTGGGAGCGCTTTGACCAAGACCACAAAGACTGGTTTCCTTGACCATTTGACAGAGATGTTCTAGGTTTTCGAGGTCGTGAATATCGGCTTTTCGAGCGATAATTTTGGCCAATAATTCAAACATTTGTACTGTTCCCGTGCGACAGGGGATACATTTACCACAGGACTCCTCGCGACAGAATTCCATATAGAATTTCGCCACTTCCACCATACTGGTGGTATCATCCATAACCACCATCCCCCCGGATCCCATCATCGAACCGAGTTTGGCTAAGGATTCGTAATCCACGGGAGTATCGAGTAAATTAGCGGGAATACAACCCCCAGAGGGGCCGCCGGTTTGTACCGCTTTCACTTGACCATCGGGAACACCACCCCCCATCTCCTCGACAATTTCCCGGAGAGTAATACCCATCGGCACTTCAATCAGCCCATTATTGCGGATTTTTCCCGTTAAAGCGAAGATTTTTGTGCCTTTACTGCTGGCAGTACCGATATTGGCGTACCAAGCGGCCCCCTCGCGGATAATAGCGGCGATATTAGCGTAGGACTCGACGTTATTAATCAGGGTGGGACAACCATCGAGGCCCGATTGGGCCGGATAGGGGGGACGGGTGCGGGGAGTGCCGCGGCCGCCTTCGATAGAATGGATGAGAGCGGTTTCCTCTCCACAGACAAAAGCTCCCGCTCCGATGCGGATATCCACCTTAAAATCGAAAGTGGACTCGAATACTTGGGAACCCATTAAACCGAATTTTTTGGCCTGATTAATCGCTTTTTGCAGACGATCGATCGCCAGAGGATATTCGGCTCTAACATAGATATAACCATGATCGGCCCCCACAGCATAGGCAGCGATCGCCATTCCTTCCAGGACTAAATGGGGGTCACTTTCCAAAACACTACGGTCCATAAACGCCCCGGGGTCGCCTTCATCAGCATTACAGATAACGTATTTTTGTTTACCCGGTTGTTTAGCCACCGTCGCCCATTTTAAACCGGTGGGATAACCCGCACCGCCCCGGCCGCGCAAACCGCTTTGGGTGATTTCCTCCACCACCTGGGCCGGAGTCATCTCGTAGAGGGCCTTGTAGAGAGATTGATAACCCCCGACGGCGATATATTCCTCAATGCGATCGGGATCGATTTTACCGCTATTTTCCCGGACAATTTTGACTTGATGGGAGAAAAAGGGATGTTTTGAGTCCCCTAATTGCACCTCGGTTTTGCCGCCGTTTAAGGCTGCAATAATGCTGGCCGCACTTTCCGGGGTGACTTCTTCGTATAAGAGATCCTGGGGATCCACTTCCACCAACGGACCGCGACCACAAAAACCCATACAACCGACCCCGACCACTTCGACTGTATCCTCTAGGTCTGCCTCTTGGACGGCAGTGGCGAGGTTTTTTTTGATTTGGAGGGAGTTAGCAGCTTGGCAACCGGTGGAAGTGCAACAATGCACCCGGATGCTTTTTTGTCTAGTTTTTTCTTTCTCGGCCACTGCCAATAATTCTTGTAAGTCCATATTCTTCTCAATCCACTAGAGTGAAAAATTACTGGGAGAAACTCTGTAGTTTCGCTAAGACAGTTTCCGAATCTTGTTTAGGGGCCACGACTCCATCGAAGACCACGGCCGGCGCAATCCCACAGGCCCCGATACAACGGGCCGACACTAGGGAAATTTCTCCATCGGCGGTGGTTTCTCCCACTTTGACATCAAAGGCGTTTTCGATGTCTTCGAGGATTTTGCCGCTGCCTTTGACATAACAAGCAGTCCCCATACAGATGATACAGGTGTGTTTTCCCGCCGGTTTCAGGGAAAAGAGATGGTAGAAGGTTGCTACCCCATAGACGCGACTGAGGGGCAGTTTTAGCGCCCGGGCAACGTAGAGGAGAACATCTTCTTCTAGGAATCCAAAGGCTTCTTGAGCTTTGTGCAGGACTTCAATCAGGGCTGATTGATTATATCCTGCCCGCTTCATGGTGATGTCGAGGACTTTGAAGCGTTTATCGCCACTGGGATGCTCTTTTTTCTCCGTTTGACGAGGATTGGCAGTTTGCATAAATCTGAACCAAATAAATTTTAGGGGCGATGACGGGAAAAAGATGGAGAGTTGTCGGTTTTCCTTGGTCATCTCCCTGCTTTTATTCTGACACTGGCTCCGGAGGGCGATCGATAACTTTATCTTTCCTTTAGTTATTGGGGGATATTCAGTTATCAGTGACCAGTAATCAGTTTCCCTAAGCTGTGGAAGATGAATTTAAGCCATTTTTCAAGAATCTGGACTGAGATATAAGGCAATGCTGCATTACACTGCGTTAATACCAACGATAAGAAAGGCAATCGCACTCGATAAGATTGAACCCCACAGAAAACGGGTTTCTTTAAGAAACCCGTTTTCTGAAAGCATCCCCCTCTTTTCGTAAGTAGCTGGTTATAATTAAATTAAAAATGGATTTTAGGTTCGATCCCCCCTGCCCC
>NZ_JASJFE010000324.1:0-1225 GCF_030067735.1 Microcystis sp. M53598_WE2
AGTGATTGGGGGGAAAATTTAGGGATTTTTTCCCTGAAAATTAGGTAATTGACCACCTGAAAATGGGTAAAACCCCACACCCCACACCCCACACCCCACACCCTGCCCCCACGAAAAACTTTTTCAGCAGCCCCTAACTATCAGATGCTCTATTAGAGATTAAGAAAAGCTGTCGTAGAACGACGGGGTTTTCAACCCAAATTTTCGCTCAATGTTCCGCTATGGTAAAAGGGTTACGGAGTCCTCCTAGCACCCGCACACCACACGAAAACCGCAGTAGTGGTAGGTGCTGACGCGCCTAGCGAAGAAGCTGCGGAAAGCGGAACGACAGAGACCTGGATTGCCGTACCAAGAACCGCCCCGTAATAGAGAACGATTATTATTCTCAGTAATCCACGCCGACCCGTCCTCTGGCGCTCCGGTATAGTTATCGTGCCAATCGTCCGCGCACCATTCCCAGACTTGCCCGTGCATATCGTAAAGTCCGAAAGCGTTGGGGGGAAACTGCCCGACGGGAGTGGTTTGTTGTCGATAAGTACCCTTTTTACCGTCGGCGTAGGTATAGTTTCCGTGATAGTTCGCTATTTCGGTGGAGAGGGTAGCCCCGAAAGCAAAAGGAGTGGTCGTTCCTGCGCGACAAGCGTATTCCCACTGTGCCTCGCTGGGGAGATGATAATCTTTCTGAGTAAGCTTGGATAGCCGTTTACAGAATTCTACGGCTTGATACCAGTTCACACACTCTACCGGTCGATTATTTCCCTTGAAGTACGAGGGGTCGAGGGATAGGTCGATGTCGATTTTCGCCTGAGATGCGATGATTCGCCATTGCTCTTGGGTAATGGGATATTTGCCCATGTAGAAAGAGGGAACGGTGACTCGATGCTGCGGTTTTTCGTAGTTATGCCCCTCACCATCGGGCGATCCCATGAGGAAAGTACCGCCAGGGATATAGACTATTTCTAGGTCGATATTATTGCCGAGGTTTTCGCTCTTTTGAAAACCTTTTCCCAGGCGAGGTTTGATTATATTCCCTCTGGGATCAACGGTGATGATCTCGAAGGAGAATTCTTTCCCTTTTTCCTCCTCCTGACTACAATCTTCCTCTTCTACTCCCCGCTTATTTTCCTCTCGCTCTTTTTCTTTCTCAAATCGTCTTGCTAATTGCTGTTCGTAGGCTTCTCGAACTTTCTTTTGCTTGGCTTTAAGAAGATCGCTATAGGGTTGA
>NZ_JASJFE010000779.1:0-1966 GCF_030067735.1 Microcystis sp. M53598_WE2
ATATGTGTAATTAATTTTGCTTAGGTACTTAATCAGTGAACTGAAAACTCACATCTGATAACTGATAACTGATAACTGATAACTGATAACCCCATTTCCCTAGATTACGGTAATAGGATCGCCGACTTTAATTGTACCTGTCTTTTCGGGGATGACATTTTCTCCGAACATAATGCCCCCGGGGAAACTGCGAAAAGTGCTTAAGGTTTTTAAAGGTTCCTGCTGGGGATTTCTCCTACCTGTTTCTTGATCGGTGGTGGTAATAATACAGCGACTACAGGGTTTAACTAGAGCATAGGTGATCTCAGCAATTTTGATCTTTTGCCAACTACTTTCGCCAAAAGCTCGATCGCTACTAATAACAATATTAGGACGAAAACGATTCATCGGCACTGGTGCAACTAAACGCCGATTTAAGTCCTCTAAAGAAGCAGTATTAGTTAATAAAATTGGATAACCATCGGCAAAGCTGACGGGAGTATGATCGTTCCCCGCATAGCGAGGATTCGCAGGACGTGGATAATCAGGAGATTGTCGCACTAAACGACAAGGAATGTCGAGAATTTTCTCGAACCATTCGGCAATTTCATCCCCTTGATCCATGGCTATGGTGTGAGATTCCCAGATTTGAACCGCTCTTTTTTCTCCTGTGAAATTAGGACAAAAAGTCAGGGAATCTTGAGATGTTTTCAGAGAAAATTTATCTCCTGTAATCGTGACAGAAACCCTGGCTAATTGCGGATATTCTCTTTGGGTGATAAATTTACCCTTGCCATCTACTAACATCATTTCTCGATCCCAGAGGAAACCTTTAGGAGTCACTTCAGCTTGGGATAATTGAATACCTCGACAGGATTTAATCGGGTAGATATAGAGATCAGTAACCTGCATTTTCTTTCAGTAGTTCTACATATTTTTTCGCCACATCTTCCCAAGTCCAGAGATTAATTTTATTGGGGATATCTTCGGGTAACAAGCGAGGAATTGGATTGAGGATAAATTGTTCTAAACAATTAGCTAAACTTTCCGCATCTCCCCTAGGATAGAATTGCACTCTTTCGGGACAATTATATAATTCCACCTGTTCTTGAAACACTTCTAAATCGGAAGCGATAACGGGAATACCTTGTAAAATTGCTTCTGCTATTGCTAATCCAAAACCTTCGTATTTTGAGGGAAATACCACACAGGAACAGGTTTGATAATAAAACTGCAAGGTTTCATAGTCTTGATAACCTAATCCCTTGATATGACTCTCAAAAATTTCTTGATTTTCCCGATAAAGTCGGGTACATTCTTTGAGATATTCTTGGTATTCTTGAGTTTTGGATTGTTGAGATAATTGCAGATTTCCACTAACTAGATTATCGGTTTCTTTACCGATAAAAACTATTTGAAATTTTAAACCTTTTTTCGCTAGTGTAATGGCTGCTTTCAGTAAAGTCAGATGATCTTTGTAGATACCAAAAGAGGAGGGAAAATAAAAAGTAACTAGCTCACTTTTGACTAAATTACTCTTGAGATTAGATTCATCGATAAATCCTGCTAAGGGTACAGCTTTTAATTTACTGGCATAGGTAGCATTGGGAAAAACTTTTAAAACATCGTCTTTAGTTTTTTGGGAAATTGTGAAGAGTAGATCGGCCTTATCTAACCATTCTTTTAAGACTTCATTGTAGGGTTCTTGATAGGATTCTGAGTAAGTTAAGGGAGCAAATTGCCAAAAGACATCATAAATAATGCCACTTAAAGTAACCTTGACATTGGGGGGAGAAATCCGATTAGTCATCCCATACAAACAGTGATCAGCTTGGTAACGCTTGATAATCTGATTAATTCTTGCTTCGATGCGTAAAAGGTCAATTCTACGAGAGAAAAGACGATGAATCGAAGTCAGTCTTAGGGTTTTGTAAAAATTCGCTAGAAGACCATAAAAATAGATTAATTTTGTCTCAAAACTCTTGGG
>NZ_JASJFE010001018.1:0-4426 GCF_030067735.1 Microcystis sp. M53598_WE2
GACTTTTTCCCCTAATCCTAGTGCTTGCGTCATCCCTGGGTTTAAACATTCAGCCACGGTGGGAGTTAAAGACGATTGCCGAATAACTTGACTTAATTTACTAATATTTTCGCTATTTCCAGTGATTATCAGGGTTTCTGAGTTAGGGGTTTCGGGATACAGTCGCAGGGTAATCTGATCGATAATCCCTAAAGTGCCGTAGGAACCCGTAAATAGCTTCATCATGTCGTATCCCGCCACATTCTTGACCACACGCCCTCCAGCTTTAGCAATCTCGCCATCGTGACGGATAAAGGAGAATCCTAGGATCAGATCCCGGACACCACCGTATCTTTGCCGCCATGTTCCCGCGTCGGCTGTGGCTATAATACCGCCAATCGTGGCATTATCGGCGTAACTGGGATCAAGAGGAAGAAATTGACCGCTAGGAGCTAAAAAAGCCTGTAAATCCGCTAGTTTAAGCCCAGCTTGCACGGTTATAGTTAAATCTCCCCTAGCATGGTCAATAATCCGGTTGAGATTTTGGGTACTGACTAAAATATCGGGCGACTCGACTAACCCACCCCAATCTAATTTACTGCCTTGACCGTAGGCCAGTAAAGACAGACGATTTTCGTTGGTAAAACGCACCAGAGAGGATAAAGCGGTTGTATTAGCGGGATAAACTATAATTTCAGGACTTTTGCCCCTAATTGCCCTTGATAATCTTTCTTGTTCCTCTTTTGGCACTTGTGGCCAGGCAATAACCGTCGTGTCGGGGGGTAAAATAGAAGTTATCTGAACAGCGATCGCAGTCATATTTTACAAAAGAATTGAGGAGTGAGGAGTCAGGACTTACCGGCCGATAATGGCGAAGAATGGGGGTAATGCTGGGGCTAATCAGTAATTTTCAGCCTCTATTAATCAGATTACCTTAGTTTGGCTCTCCATCTCCGATGTCAGGCAATTCTAGCAATATTGAGGCACAAAGAAGTCAGCTTAATAACTGACTGCTAAATTAGCCATACACTCGTGTCATAATGTTAGATTACCTCGATCAGTAAGCCAAGAAGTAATGAGTGTAGATTGGACGAATAGCCGCGCCAAGCGATTAAGTGCCTTACCCCCCTACGTTTTCGCCCGCTTGGATGAATTAAAAGCCTTAGCCCGCAAAGAAGGACTAGATTTAATCGATTTAGGCATGGGCAACCCGGACGGTTTTGCTCCGCGTCCAGTTATCGAAGCGGCCATTCAAGCTTTTGAAACCCCCCAATTTCACGGTTATCCACCCTTTGAAGGAACCGCCAGTTTCCGAGAAGCGATCGCTAAATGGTATGATCGCTGTTATGGTGTGGAACTCAATCCCGATAACGAAGCTTTACCCCTGCTCGGTTCCAAAGAGGGCCTATCCCACCTGGCTTTGGCTTATGTTAACCCCGGTGATGTGGTCTTGGTTCCCAGTCCCGCCTATCCCGCCCATTTTCGCGGTCCCTTGATTGCTGGGGCGACGCTATACCCGATCATTTTAAAAGCAGAACAGGATTGGCTGATAGATATCGATTCTATCCCCGAAGATGTGGCTAAACAGGCGAAAATCCTCTATTTTAACTATCCCAGTAACCCCACCGCCGCCATTGCCCCCCGAGAATTTTTTGAGAAAATCGTTGCCTGGGCCCAGCACTATGAGATTATGCTCGTCCATGATCTCTGTTATGCTGAATTAAGTTTTGATGGTTATCAGCCCACCAGTTTATTAGAAATTCCGGGGGCAAAAGAGATTAGTGTGGAATTTCATACCCTCTCGAAAACCTATAATATGGCCGGGTGGCGCGTCGGTTTTGTCGTGGGCAATTCCGATATTATTCAAGGGTTACGCACCCTGAAAACCAATCTCGATTATGGTATCTTTTCCGTCATCCAAAAGGCGGCCGAAACCGCCCTACAACTGCCGGATGAATACGTCAAACAAGTACAGGAAAGATACCGGCAGCGACGAGATTTTTTCATCAAAGGTTTGGCGCAATTAGGTTGGGATATTCCCCCCTCTAAGGCGACAATGTATCTCTGGGTTCCCTGTAGCGTCGGTATGACTTCCACGGATTTCGCCCTTACTGTTTTGCAAAAAACTGGTGTCGTGGTCACTCCGGGCAATGCTTTTGGAGAGGGAGGGGAAGGTTATGTGCGCGTCAGTTTAATCGCCGATATCCCGCGATTAGGGGAAGCTTTACAGCGCCTCGAAGATGCGGGAATTCGCTATCGGTAAGGAGAGTTTTTTCCCTTGATTTACGGGCCAAATCCCTCTAGGCACTGGCTAAAATTGCGATTATGATGGAATTTTATCGCGGTAGCTTGCCACTTCCATGACCTACAGCTTAAGAATTGCCGATATTCCCGTCAGTGAAAGACCCAGGGAACGTTTAATCAGTGTCGGGGCGAAAAACCTCAGTAACGCCGAATTATTAGCGATTTTACTAGCTACAGGTCAAGGTAAAGGCAAACTCTCGGCAGTGGGTTTAGGACAGCATATTCTCAACGAATTGAGTAAATATCGCCGGGAGCCTTTGGACGTTTTGAGGGATATTCACCCCCATGAATTAACCGCTATTCATGGCATTGGACCGGCTAAGGCCACTACTATTCTAGCGGCGATCGAATTGGGAAAACGAGCTTTTCAACGACGACCGACGGAAAAAATGGTCATCGATAGTCCCGATACCGCTGCCGCTATTCTTGGACACGAACTAATGTATCAGTCTCAGGAACGTTTCGCCGTTATTTTACTCGATGTCAAAAATCAGTTAATCGCACTAAAAGTGATTACTATCGGCACAGCCACGGAAACACTGGTACATCCGCGAGAAATCTTTCGAGAAGTAGTTAAACAATCAGCTACTAAGTTAATTATCGCCCATAATCACCCCACTGGGTCACTTGCGCCTAGTCAAGACGATATTTTACTCACAGAACAATTATTACAGGGAGCCACCTATCTAGCCATTCCTCTCCTAGATCATTTGATCCTCGGTAATGGCAACTTCCAAAGTCTTCGCCAAATCACAGATCTTTGGGAAAAATATCCCCAAGAAGATTAGACCTCTTGCAACAATCAAAAATTGTTGTTAGGTTTAGCTGGAAAAGGGAGCGAGTGCGCTCGAAATCTGGGTAAAATTTGAGAGATACAATCGGTCAATTGGGCATGGATTATAAAGAAGCGGGCGTGGATGTGGAAGCGGGACGCGCTTTTGTCGAGAAAATTCGCCAAAATGTGGAAAGTACCTTCCGTCCTGAAGTTATCGGCGGTTTAGGCGGTTTTGGCGGCTATTTTCAGTTACCTTCCGGTTATCGGCAACCGGTGTTAGTATCGGGAACTGATGGTGTGGGAACCAAGCTGAAAATTGCCCATAGTCTCAATTGCCATGATACGGTGGGAATTGACCTCGTGGCCATGTGCGTCAACGATGTCTTAACCTCCGGGGCTGAACCTTTATTTTTCTTGGATTATCTCGCCACCGGTAAACTGGAAGCGTCACAGTTAGCAGCGGTGGTATCGGGAATCGCTAGGGCCTGTCGTGATAGTGGTTGTACTCTTTTGGGAGGGGAAACGGCGGAGATGCCAGGGTTTTATTCGGCGGGAGAGTACGATTTAGCGGGTTTTTGCGTCGGTATTGTCGAAAAAAGTCAATTACTCGACGGCAGTAGGGTGCAAATCGGCGATGTGGCTATCGGTTTAGCCAGTAGTGGGGTTCACAGTAACGGTTTTAGTCTTGTTCGTAAGATTATCGACACCCAGGGCTTAAATTGGCAAGATTGCCCCGAAATTTTGGCCGGCTCTAGCTTAGGTGAAGTTTTGTTAACTCCCACTAGACTTTATGTCAAACCTGTGCTACAACTGCTTCGCTCTGGGTTAGATATTCACGCCATGGCCCACATTACTGGGGGTGGTATCCCGGAAAATTTGCCCCGCTGCTTAGGTAAAGGGCATTCCGTGCAGATTTACCGCGAAAGTTGGCCAGTTTTGCCAATTTTTCACTGGTTAGCCCAGATGGGTTCGGTTAATTCCGAAGCCATGTTTAATACTTTTAATATGGGTATCGGTTTTGTGATCATTGTCCCATCAGATCTGGCTCGATCGACTATTAATCAACTACAATCCTCTGGGATTAATGCCTACCAAATCGGCGAAGTGATTGCCGGCAAGGGGGAGATTGTTGGGCTTGATTAAAGTTAGTTCAGGCTAAGAAGATTTTGCCATGAATTCCACCAAAAAATCAGGTTGACTGGCTGGGATAGCAGCAGAGTTTCGGCCTATCCCCAACCCAATTTATATTAAGTTTTTTTACTTAAGTAGTTAGGGTCTGCTGAATAAATCTAAAAACCTTGTTGGATAAGACTTTTGGACTTTTTTCCCCTCAAAAAGTGCCAGCCATTGCGGGGATCGGGGGGAAAA
>NZ_JASJFE010000847.1:0-6652 GCF_030067735.1 Microcystis sp. M53598_WE2
AATGCGCTCGGTTTTTCCTATTTTGCCCAAGAACAATTAGAATTAGCGATTCGTAACTACAAAGAAGCAATTAAACTTTATCCTGAATACTCGATCGCTCTCAATAATCTTGGCAATGTTTACGAAAAGAAACAAATGGCTAAAAAAGCTCTCGAAACCTACGAAGAAACTCTCAAATTTGATCCTAATAATACCGTAGCGAAAAAGCGAGCCGAATCCCTGCGTAAACGCTTCGCTGAATCGAAATAGTTTTGACTACTATCAAATTCTTTTTAGAGATCGAAGAATCTTCGATCTCTTTCTTTATTTCAAGCCATAAAACAAGACAATTAAACTAGGGGTTAAAATCGTCAAAATTAAATTTAGGGGCGCACCCAAACGGGTAAAATCGAGGAATTTATAGCCGCCAGGTGCATAAACCATGGTGTTAGTTTGATAGCCAATTGGTGTTAGATAACTATTAGAAGCAGCAAAGGTGACAGCATACATAAAAGCCAAAGGATTTAAACCCAAAGTTTTCGCCACTTCCACGGCGACGGGAATCATTAAAACCACGGCGGCGTTATTAGAGAGGATTTCGGTTAAAACTGAAGTAATTAGATAGAAAAAAACTAAGATCCAAAACCCCGAAAGATTGCCGCCGATAGCCACTAAATTATCTGCCAACCATTTAGTCGTTCCCGAGTTATCCATGGCAGTACCCAGGGGAATTAAACCCGCTAATAAAAAGATAATATCCCAACGAATGGAACCATAGACTTCCCCCGGTTTTAGACAGCCAGTAATTACCATTAAAACCACCCCAACTAAACTGGTGACGAGAATCGGTTGAATATCAAAAGCAGCAATAATAATCACCAACAAAGTAATCATTAAAGCAATAATGCCTTTATCCTGTCGCAATGATTCGATCTCTTTTTCTTCTAAGACTAATAATTCTCGCGTGGTTTGTAAACCAATAAAACTCTGTTTTGGTCCCTGAACTAAAAGCAAATCGCCAAACTTTAAAGGAATTTTACCTAATCTTCCTTGCAGTAATTCTGAACCACGCCGAATCGCTAAAACCGTTGCGTTATAACGCTGACGGAATTTCAAATCTTTTAAAGTTGTCCCAATTAAACGGGAATTAGAGAGAAGCAAAACCTCGGCTAATTTTTCCTCACCTGTAGTAATTGCCGATTCAATATCTCCTTTCTGAAATTTGACATCGGCAAAGATTTCTAAGCCTCGTTCATCTTTAATTTTTAATAGTTCTTCTCGACTACTGTGAACGATTAAAATGTCGCCAGCATTGAGAACTTTATCAGCTAAAGGTTGGGGTAAATGTACCTTATTTCTGATTAATTCCAACACATCAAAATTAAACTTTCTTTGTAGTCCACTTTGGGATAAAGTTTGACCGATAAGATTAGAACGAGGGGTAATAATTACCTCACTCAGATATACTTTAGAACCATAATCATCCTCTAAAAATTCCCCGGTGGAAGATTTGCGATCGGGTAGTAATTTCGGGGCAAAAATTGTTAAATAAATCAAACCTGCCAAAAAAGTTACTAATCCTAAAGCAGTGAATTGAAATAAGCTAAATTCCCCATAACCCAGCTTGGCAGAAATACCACTAGCGAGAATGTTAGTAGAAGTCCCCACCACGGTAATCATCCCCGCTAAAACCGTGGCGTAGGAAAGGGGAATTAATAACTTAGAAGGAGAAATTTTTTGTTTTTTACACCAATCTTCGACGATGGGTAAAAAGATCGCCACCACTGCCGTGTTATTAATAAAAGCACTAATCGGCCCCACTAATGCCCCTAAGACAAATACCTGTTGGTGGGGATTTTTGCCCCCCCAAACCAGCAAGCGATCGCGAATTACTTGAATCACTCCCGTGCGGGTAATTCCAGCACTAAGCACAAACATCGCCATCACCGTCACCGTGGCAGAATTACTAAATCCGGCGATACCTTCTTCGGGAGTAACTAAACCCAAAAGAATGAGGACAATAGCCACGCATAAAGCGGTTAAATCTACCGGTAGCCATTCCGCCACGAAAGCGACTAAAGCAACGACTAAAACCGTTAAAGTCAGAATAATTGGTGTTGGCATTGATTTATTTTTTCGTCATGAACCAGCGAATAAATAACTTCTCCAACTCAATCCAAACAAACATTAAGGCACTAAATCCAAAACAGATTAATAATTCCGTGCCACTAATCCATTGAGTACCGAAGAAGTTTTGTAGAGGAGGAGCATAAATTAACAACAATTGTAGGATCGTTGTCAAGCCCACGGCAGCAATAATGTAAGGATTAGAGAAGGGATTCATTTGCACAGCTAACTGGGTATGGGAACGCACCGCCAAAGCATGACCCATTTGTGCTAAACAGAGGGTAGTAAATACCATGGTTTTCCAACGTCCAGGATCTCCGATTTCGGGGGTTGCTTGAGTATATCGGTAAGCCCAAGCCATCATAATAATGGTGAGAATGGCAAACACCACACCGATGCGAATCATATACCAACCCAACCCGCGAGCAAAAATGCTTTCCCGGGGGCTAAAAGGTGGACGTTTCATCACATTAGGTTCGGCGGGTTCCATTGCCAAAGCCAGAGCCGGTAAACCGTCGGTGACAAGGTTCATCCAGAGGATTTGCAAGGGAGAAAGGGGTACACCGCCTAAACCGAGCAGCGGAGCCGCTGCAATCGTTAAAACCTCGCCAATATTACTGCCGAGAATGTATTTAATAAAGCGCCGAATGTTACTGTAAACCACGCGCCCTTCTTCGGTGGCGGCGACGATGGTGGCAAAATTATCATCCAGCAAAATCATATCACTGGCTTCTTTGCTGACATCGGTTCCAGTAATGCCCATGGCGATACCGATATCCGCTTGTTTTAGTGCCGGAGCATCGTTCACCCCGTCCCCCGTCATGGCGACGAATTTGCCCCGTTTTTGCAAAGCTTGGACGATTCTCAGCTTATGTTCGGGAGAAACACGAGCATAGACGCTAACACCATCTACCTCTGCCTCTAGGTCATTCTGAGACATTTTTTCTAATTCTTTACCCGTGATTACGCGCTCCCCGGGGGCAGCAATTCCTAATTCAAATGCGATCGCCTTGGCCGTTAATTGGTGATCTCCAGTAATCATAATCGGACGAATTCCCGCTTGACGACAGAGGGCAACCGCTTCTTTAACTTCTTTGCGGGGTGCATCGAGCATTCCCACCAATCCCAACCAAACCAGGGATTGTTCCTCACTATCTTCTCTTTCCGCTTCTGGCACTTCTGTCATCGGTTTATAGGAAAAACCCAAGACTCGTAGGCCATTACCCGCCATTTCGTCATTTTGTGCCAAAATACGGCTTCTTTGTTCATCTGTTAAGGGTTGACTTTCTGCCCCAACTTGGATCAGAGAACAGCGTTCGAGAATTAATTCCGGTGATCCTTTGGTAAACATTAAATAGGCAGAATCCCCCAAACCTAACTGGGCATTCTCACAGATTACTGACATTCTCTTTCTTTCGGAAGAGAAGGGAAATTCGCCTAAACGAGGGCTTTGTGGTGCCAATGCTTCCCGATATAGTCCTCCTTTACCCGCCAACGTCAGTAAAGCTCCTTCGGTGGGATCGCCTAAAATTGACCATTCTTGCGCTTTATTTTGCAAAAGTGCATCATTACACAGCACACAAGCCGTTAAAATTGCCTGTAGTTCCGGATCACTTTCACTAACACCATTAAACTCACCGATAGGCGCGTAACCTTCCCCCGTGACAGTAATTGTCTGCTCGGAAGTATTAACTTTCTGCACCACCATTTTATTTTGAGTTAAAGTTCCGGTTTTATCGGAGCAAATCGTCGTTACCGAGCCTAAGGTTTCCACTGCCGGCAATTTACGGATTAAAGCTTGTCTTCTCACCATTCTTTGGGTTCCAATTGCCAAAGTCACCGTTACCACTGCCGGTAAACCTTCGGGAACAACGGCCACAGCCATACTGAGGGAAGTTTCGAGGAATGATTCAAAAAACTGCCAACCAAAGCGAATTACGCCACCAAGCACGACTACAGCCACTAAAGCTAGGGAACTACTCACTAAAACGTTACCTAACTGCGACATTCGCTGCTGTAGGGGAGTTGGTTCACTTTCTACTCCTTGCAACAAAGCGGCGATTTTACCGATTTCCGTATCCATTCCCGTCTTGGTAATCGCCACTTTCCCCCGTCCCTGTACTACTTCTGTACCCTGATAGACGAGGTTAATGCGATCGCCCAAAGAGGCATCTTCTGGTAAAACCTTCTGTGCTTGTTTATTCACCGATTCCGCTTCCCCCGTGAGGGCAGCTTCGCGAATTTGCAGGTTTTGTGCTTCTAATAATCTGCCATCGGCGGCAATTTGTACCCCCGCTTCCAGTAACATGATATCCCCGGGGACAAGTTCCTTGGCCGTCACTTCAAAGGTGCTACCATTACGAATAACTCTAACTTTGGGCGAGGATAACTGCTTAAGGGCTGCTAATGCCTTTTCTGCCCGACTTTCCTGTAAATATCCTAAAATACCGTTTAAAATAACAATTGTAAAAATAGCGATCGCGTCTTTGGGAAATTCCCCTTTTTTCAGGTCCAAAACTGCCGAAACCACCGCCACGGCGATCAGCATCACTAACATAATGTTAGTAAACTGTTCCCATAAAATCATTAACGGGCTACGTCCCCCCGTTTCTTTTAGTTCATTTAATCCGAAAAAATCCTTTCTTTTAACAATTTCCGCCTCGATTAAGCCAGTTTCCCCATTGGTTCTCAGTATTTCTAGGGTTTGTTCCCCAGTTAAATTATGCCAAGCACGATTATTCTCTATTTCCGAGACTTGAGGTGACGTAGTGGGAAAAGTCATAGCGATCGATTGAAGAGGGTGTACGCGTGAACTAAAAAGGTAAGCGAATTAAGCTAATTACATATCACAATATCAGTTATCAGTTATCAGTGACCAGTTATCAGTTATCAGTGACCAGTAATCAGTTATCAGTGACCAGTAAGCAGTTATCAGTGACCAGTAATCAGTTATCAGTGACCAGTAATCAGTTATCAGTGACCAGTAATCAGTTATCAGTGACCAGTCAGCAGTTATCAAGGAAGTGGGGAAGTGGGGAAATGGGGAAGCTGTCTCATCACCCTATCACCCCAAAACCCCATCACCCCAAAACCCTATCACCCTATCACCCTATCTCCTCCTGCCCCCTGCCGACCGCCTTCTCGATAATCTGAAAAAAATGTAACGAAATGTGAAGTATAATAGCGAATGTGATAAAGACAAGACATTAGAGAGTAGATAGGAAACGATGCGAGTTGCGATCGCTGGTGCGGGACTAGCCGGATTATCTTGTGCGAAATACCTTGTCGATGCGGGACATACGCCCATCGTACTGGAACGTCGCGATGTATTAGGGGGAAAAATTGCCGCTTGGAAAGATGCCGATGGGGACTGGTACGAAACCGGTTTACATATCTTCTTTGGCGCTTATCCCAATATGCTGCAATTATTCAAAGAATTAGGCATAGAAGATCGTTTACAGTGGAAAGAACACTCGATGATCTTCAATCAGCCGGAAAAACCGGGGACCTATTCGCGGTTTGACTTCCCAGATATTCCCGCCCCAATTAACGGTATTGTTGCCATTCTTCGCAATAACGATATGTTAACTTGGGAGGAAAAAATTAAATTTGGACTCGGTTTAATTCCTGCCATTGTTAAAGGTCAAAGTTACGTCGAGGAGATGGATAAATATTCTTGGTCGGAATGGTTAGAGAAACAAAACATCCCCCCTAGGGTAGAAAAAGAAGTGTTTATCGCTATGTCGAAAGCCCTAAACTTTATCGATCCTAACGAGATTTCCGCCACAATTCTACTAACAGCCCTCAACCGCTTTTTACAGGAGAAAAACGGCTCAAAAATGGCTTTTCTCGACGGTTCACCCCCGGAAAGACTCTGCCAACCTTTAGTCGATTACATCACCGCTAGAGGTGGAGAAGTGCGCTTGAATGCCCCTTTAAAAGAGATTATCTTAAATGAAGATGGCACAGTTAAAGCCTTCTTAATGCGCGGTTTAGACGGTGGGGAAGATTATCTTTTTGAAGCCGATCTTTATGTGTCTGCGATGCCGGTAGATCCTTTAAAAGTTTTACTACCTAAACCTTGGCAAGAAGATAAATTCTTTCAAAAATTAGAAGGATTAGAAGGGGTTCCCGTCATTAATTTACACCTCTGGTTTGATCGCAAACTAACCGACATCGATCATTTATTATTCTCCCGTTCGCCCTTACTCAGTGTTTATGCTGACATGAGCAACACCTGTAAAGAATACGCTAACCCCGATCGCTCGATGTTAGAATTAGTTCTCGCTCCCGCTCAGGATTGGATTAGCAAATCCGATGAAGAAATTATCGCCGCCACGATGAAAGAACTAGAAAAACTCTTTCCCCAACATTTTAATGGCGATAATCCCAGTCAATTGTTAAAATATCATCTGGTGAAAACTCCCCGATCAGTTTATAAAGCCACCCCTGGCCGACAAGCTTATCGACCTTCTCAAAAAACTCCGATCGAGAATTTTTATCTCGCCGGTGACTATACCATGCAAAAATATTTAGGAAGCATGGA
>NZ_JASJFE010000405.1:0-1513 GCF_030067735.1 Microcystis sp. M53598_WE2
ATAAGCATTGTATAATTTTTTCCCCTTATCTCGTTCCAGGGTTCTACCTTGGAACCCTCAAGGGTAGGGTTAATTCATGAATTAACCCTACCCTTGATAAGGGGGGTGATAGCTTCAATTTCCTCGCGACTTTTCTGGGGGAAATCGCTTTAAGAGTTCCTGCTTGGAACAATGGAGGAGTAAAGGAGTAAATTCTTCCGGGGACAATTGTAAAATCCGGCTGATAATCCCTTGCAGTGGTGGGTCTAACTCACCAAAACGGACTCGGAGCAAGTTTTCCACCACCAGACGTTCCCCCTCTTGCAGACCCCGTTCTAGACCTTGTTCTTCTCCTTCGGCCAGTGCCTCTTGATAGACTCTCGTTTGTTTTAAATCACTTAGTCCAAACATAGCTTCAATTTCCTCGCGACTTTTCTGGGGGAATTTGTAAATGATGATACTTTCGATTAGGTCAATTAACTGCCGTTGACTGGACTGGTCGGTGATTTCTTCTCTGGTCCGCTCGATTAGGGTTTGAGCAGTCCTCACCGCTGCCGTTTCCGACTCTACTACTAATTTAATCACACCGATTCCTAAGGAGGGATGGGACACCTGGGGCAATTCATCGAGATAAATGCGTCTAACGCTCGATAAATTGAGGATTTCGCCAAAATGCAGGGATTGTTCCCGTTCCACCCCACGATGGGGATAAATGACGACAATTTGCCAGGGGTGAGGTGGTTGATATTGTTTTAGAAACAGGAACAATTCCGCAAAAAGTCGATAGTAGAGCGTGTCGTCTGGTTGGAACTGCACTTCCACTAGGTAGAGGGGTTGCTGAATATCTTCTCTAAGTGGCATAAATAAGCCATCGAGACGGAAAGAGAGTTGTTTCACCTCTTGGGAGGTAAATTGATAGTTTGCTGCTCCCGGTTGCGGTTGTCCGATTAAGTCAAAGAAACTGTCGGGAAAGCGCAGGAAGATTTGGTAAAAGAGACTGTCAGTTTTCACGAGAAATCTCGCTTCTAGGGTTTATTGGCAGTTGCCGAATTGATTTAAGAGTTCCTGCTTGGAACAATGTAGGAGTAAAGGAGTAAATTCTTCCGGAGACAGTTGTAAAATCCGGCTGATAATAGCTTGCAGTGGTGGGTCTAACTCACCGAAGCGGACTCGGAGCAGGTTTTCCACCACCAAACGTTTCCCCTCTTGCAGACCCCGTTCTAGACCCCGTTCTAGACCCCGTTCTAAACCCCGTTCTAGACCCCGTTCTAGACCCCGTTCTAGACCCCGTTCTAAACCCCGTTCTAGACCCCGTTCTAGACCTTCTTGCAGACCACGTTCTAGACCTTGTTTTTCTCCTTCGGCCAGTGCCTCTTGATAGACTCTCGTTTGTTTTAAATCACTTAGTTCAAACATAGCTTCAATTTCCTCGCGACTTTTCTGGGGGAAGTAGTAGGGTTAATTCATGAATTAACCCTACCCTTGATAAGGGTGGTAATAGCTTCAATTTCCTCGCGACTTTTCTGGGGGAAAT
>NZ_JASJFE010000252.1:0-3348 GCF_030067735.1 Microcystis sp. M53598_WE2
ATATCGCCGGTGAGACTACCATATTTATTACTTAATTTTCTGCCTAACCAACTAGATAAAGTCAGAATAATAAAAGGAAATACTGCCCAGCCTAATAACAGCAAAAAATCAGATTTAACTGTCCAGTTTTGCCAAGTAAAAGCGATGAAAAAACTGCTGATTATTGCTGCCAATACACCCGTAGCCAAAGCCTGATTACGGTTAAGCTTTAAAAAAGCCTCTGCTAGACCGGTCTTGGGTTTGAGCAAAGATGAGCCAGAGATTTTCAGCAAATTAAAAACAATAAAAAGAGTTTTTGACCACTTGATCGATTGCCGTTGTCGATAACTTTTATGGGGGTCTCTTAATTTATTTGCAATGGCATGATAGCGGCGAAAATTTCCCTGTTGCTTGAATTTCTTGGCCGCTATTTGGAAATCTTTTCGTGCTGCCGGCAGTTCCGAGAGTTCCTCTAGAGCCAATCCTCTTTGATAATAGAATTGGGGGTTATCTGGGTCAATGGCGATTGCTTTTCTATAAGCTTCTAGGGAGGATTGGGTGTAACCGAGTCGTTGACGGGATAAACCGAGGTAATAGTAAGCTTGGGAACAATCGGGTTTTAACTGCAAAACTTGGCGACAATCGCTTAAAACTTGCCGATCCTGCTGATTATGGTAGTAAACTTCCGCCCGTTGCAGATAGGCCTGCCAAAATTGCGGATTAATTGCGATCGCTTGCTGGTAAAATGCGATCGCTAGTTGATAATTTTTCTCTTGAGCGTAGTGCCATCCCTGTTGATAAAAATCCTCTGCACTGGGGTTAAAAGTGGGTATTTCTGGGGATAAACTGCGATCATACTCTTTTCTTTTCTCTTTATCGCTCAAAACCCGATAAGCTTGTTCAATTTCCCGAAATTTTGTCACTGCCTCTGGATCATTGGGATTATAATCGGGGTGATATTGCCGGGCCAGACGACGAAAAGCGGCTTTTATCTGATTATTACTGGCATGACGGGGAATTTGCAGGATTTCATAGTAATTTTTCATACTCGAATGCGGGGGGAATTTTCAACTACTGAAAATTGTTGCCAATGGCTCGCCGAAACGACTATCATTGTCAATTAAATAGCTTTTATTGAGAGTTGATCGCTTATGTCTGCCTACACTGCTTCCTCCCTGAAAGCGGAACTCAACGCGCGGGGGTGGCGCTTAACTCCCCAGCGAGAGAAAATTCTGCACGTTTTCCAGAATTTACCGAAAGGCAATCATCTCAGCGCCGAAGAATTGCAGGAATTGCTGGACAAAAGGGGGGAAGGAATTAGTTTATCGACAATTTACCGCAGTGTTAAACTGATGTCGCGGATGGGAATTTTGCGGGAGTTGGAATTGGCCGAGGGTCATAAACACTACGAACTCAATCAACCCTATCCCCACCACCATCATCATTTGGTCTGTATTCAGTGCAATAAAACCATCGAATTTAACAATGATTCCATTCTCAAACACAGTCTCAAACAGTGTGAGAAAGAGGGTTTTCAGTTAATTGACTGTCAGTTAACAGTGATGGCCATCTGTCCGGAAGCTTTGCGGATGGGTTGGCCGTCGGGAATACCGAGTAATTGGGGTTGCACGCGTTCGCTGGTGGATACTCGTTTCCAAAACTGCGAGATTCCCGAATCAAAGGAACCGGAACTGGAAAACTAGGCATCTAAGCGGACATTCCCAACTGAAAACCGAGAGCTTTTTTCTGCATTAATTGGAAAATATTATAAAAGCCGTTGGCGCGGGAAGGAGTAAGGCTGACTTTTAAACCAGTTTCTTCGATAAAATCCGGGGTGACTTGCAGGATTTCCGTGGGAGTCAGTCCATTGAAACCCTCGATTAACAAAGCAACTAAACCCTTGACTAATTGCGCGTCGGAATCCCCTTTGTACCAAACCTGGCCATTTTCGAGGTCGGCAGTGATATAAACTTGGGATACACAGCCATGAACTTTATTAGCGGGTATTTTGGCAGATTCTGGTATTGGTTCTAGTTTTTTAGCAAAAGCTAGTAATTGTTCGTATTTTTGCTTAGGATCGGTACGACGTTTGAGGCGTTCGACGATGCGATCGAGATTAGACGGGAGCATATTGCGAGTTAAAATAAGAAAAAATTAGCCAATAGCTTTTTTATATTAGCATTCTCGCGGAAGTTGAGTGCTGTGGTTATCGGTGTCAGGGTAGTGGGAGTCAAACACGATACCGGCGAAAGGGGAAGATTAAGCTATGTTCTCTGGGAAGAAGCTTATATTATGCCGATATTGGCCTTGGAAGTGATTTCCGAGCAATATAATGGGGAATATGAGGCAAAGTTAGCGGATTATCAAACCCTAGGAATTCTCTATTACGCCATTTACAATCCCTTGAGCGGTAGAAGGGGAAGGTTTAAAAATAGAGAGAGATTAGAGGTTTATAAGCTGATAGCGGGGAAATACGAGCTTTTAGAGCCTGAAAATAATCGGGTATGGTTGCCAGAAATCGGGTTAGCCTTGGGATATGAGCAGGGAGAACATATCGCTTGGGTGCGAGAATGGCTGTATTAGTATGATCGATCGGGAAATCGCTATTTAGGGTTTGCGGCAAAAAGTTTGTTGGTGGGGTTAGGAGTCGGTCGTCAGGAGTCGGTCGTCAGTAGCCGGTCGTTTCAGGCTTTGTTGCCCTCTTTGTTTTGTACCAACTTATGTACTAAACTAAGGATAATGCAAGGTTTTTGATGGTCCCAATCCGATTTTCGCAGCATGAACATCGGATTTTAACAGGTCAAAAGCCTTATTTTAAAAGGGTTTTACCATTATTCAGCAGACCCTATTTAACCGCAGAGGAAAGGGCGAGGGCGGCGGCGGCGATCGCCCAGCGAGAACGTTTGAATGCCCAGCAAGAACGTTTAGCCAAACAGGAAGCGGCAGCGATCGCCACTCAAGAACGTCTAGCGAAAGAGGAAGCGGAACAAAAAGCCCAACGACTAGGGGAAAGACTAAGATCACTGGGTATCAACCCCGATGAACTGTAAGGGTTTGGGCGCGATCAATCTGGTGGCCATCATCGGTGAATGGTTCGTAACTGCCGTAGTTACTGAAGTCATTGATCTGGCTACGATGTGGAGTGCCATCAATATAAACGCCGTACCAAAAATATAAAATCTCCTTACAATACTAGGCAATATCGGACTGCCGTTTCAAGTTTCAAGGAAGCATCTCACTTACGCGATAAGTAATTATACTTAGCCTAAAAGCCACTCTTAATCGTGTCTTGGAACGAAATAGAGGCTTTTAAAGACTGCGTACATGGAGAATTAAAACAAGAATTACCCTCGAAAAGCCTATTTTTCC
>NZ_JASJFE010000611.1:0-5844 GCF_030067735.1 Microcystis sp. M53598_WE2
AAAGCTCGATCGCCTAGGTAGGGTAGGGGACTAGAAACATTGAGAAAGCTAGTTTTAATAATCGGTTCTAAAGTGATATTTTTCTGACGGGTTAATTCCTGTAATAAATCATGATATTCTTGATAAATATGATCAATTTCTTGCCAAACTCCCCAGCGCAAAAGTATTAACAAAATCAGATAATTACTGTATAACTTTAGGGTTGGAGTTAGACAAATTTCTCGGAATTGATAGGCAGTTATCAAAGAATTATCAAAGTCTTCTGCTAAAATATAGAGGTTAACCAATTGTTCCAAAAGACTCAGATCATTTGGTCTTAATTGCAGACAAAGTTTAATAATTTCCACTCCAAAAGTGGGACTTTGTTGCTCGTTGGTGACTCGTGCTGCTATCTGAAAAGCTTGCGGGATAAAACTATCGGCTAATTCCTCCAAGTAGGGTAAACTTGCTTGAGCTAAATCTAAAGTTAATTTGTGGGGATATAAAAGACTTTTGAGAACTACATTTAAAAGCAATTCTCGATCGGGATTAGATCTGAGATTCTCTTGAATAGGATAATTAAGTAGTTCTTCAGGATCAAATATTTCTAAATCTAAAGCTAAGTCGAATAAAGCTAATAAATTATTAATTGACTTGGGAACAATTTCCTGTAGATGATAGCGAAAATATTCTACAGCTGCCAGATCACCTTTTCTTTGTTGTCGTCGCGCTTCTGCGTCTAAAACCGCTTCTAATTCTGCTTGCCATTGCTTAACTTCTTCCGGATTACCTTCGCTTAAAATACTTTGCCACATTACCTGTGCTGCTGCTTCTAAATTTTGCAGAAGATAGGCAACTCCCAAGTACCAATAGTCAGAAATATTTTCGGAATTGTTATCGATTATTTCCTCGTAAATTGCCGCAACTTGAGGATAATCTTCAGCAATTAAAGCTTGATAAGCGTCAGGATGCCACATAAATCAGTTATCAGTTTTTTGAGATAATATTTTCAGAAAATCTTGATGTTCTTGACTGGCTAAACCTTGCTGTAAAACTGTCAAAACCTGTCCCAAGTTACCCGCTAATAAAGCATTAACATCTAACCAAAGACCAGGTAAAACCTGCGAGTAAATTATCCCTCGACTATCGGGTTCAAGTTTAATATATTCTCCAGCATTTAATCGGAACCAATCTAATTGACGTTCATAAACTCGCCAAACAAGATATTCTTGCACTTGATTACGACGATAAACTCGCCATTTATTGTGGAGATCATAGGAAGCACTAGAAGCGGCGATTTCTACGATTAATTCCGGCGCACCTTCGATATAATCATCGTCACTAATAGTTGATTGTCCAGCAATTTTAATTCTTAGTAAAGCATCTGGTTGTACTTCATTATCTGCATCCAGACGCACAGTAGTATTATCCGCAGACATTACCCCAATTGTGGCGGCTTTATAGACCCCTAACCAAGTTAAAATATCAGAATGAGGTTCTCCATGACTCTGCACTCGTACAGGAGAAGAAATATAAACTATTCCTTCAATTAATTCGGCTTTTTTTATTTCAGAAAGGTTCTGATAACGGCGCTCAAATTCCTGGCGACTTAGTTGATCACCATTTTCTAAAGGAGGGGTTTTAGGGAGAGAATAAATAGGTTCAGAAGTGATCATTTTATTTGCCCCGAACAACAGTAGATTTATCCTCCCCTAGTCCAGTGAAAAGGTGACAGTTAGGGGGATAAAGCTCAAAAAGAATTGACTCATAAGTAGGTAGGCACATTTATTTGTAGGATGGGTTAGCGGTAGCGTAACATGAGCGGGCGTTGGGTTTCATGCTTCAACCCAACCTACGTTCTGGAAACTGTCAACTTAAAACTTACATCTGATAACTGATAACTGATAACTGATAACTGAAATTAAACCACTTTAGCGATAGCAACTTCTAGCTTATCCATAGCCTCATCTACTTCTGTTTCCGAGACAATTAAAGGAGGTACAAAACGGAGAACTTTCGGACCTGCGGGGGCAATTAATAAACCCTCTGCCAAGGCTGCATTAACAATAGTAGATGAAACCAACTCACTTTCTGAATTAATTTCCATACCATTAATTAAACCCCAACCGCGCACATCGACAAATAGATGGGGATATTGAGAAGCAATCACGCGTAAACGGCTGCGTAATTGTTCCCCTCGCTGCTGGACATTTTCGAGAAGATGATCCCGTTCAATGGTTTGTAATACTGTTAAAGCTGAGGCACAAGCGAAAGGATTACCTCCAAAGGTACTCGCATGACTACCCGGTTCAAACACATCACAGAATTTTCTGCACATCATCGCACCGATGGGAATACCACCCGCTAAACCCTTAGCAGAAGTGAAAATATCCGGTTCCACTCCTAAATTCTCATAACCCCAGAGTTTACCAGTTCTTCCGACTCCCACCTGTACTTCATCAAAGACAAGCAAAATGTTATTTTCGTCGCAAATTTGCCGTAAACGTTGGAAATATTCGATATCCCCTGGACGAACTCCCCCTTCACCCTGCAAGGGTTCCAACATAATCGCTGCCACCCGACGATTACCCTCATCGAGATCAGCGATCGCATTTTCCACCGCTTCGATATCATTATAGGGAATATAGGCAAACCCCGGCATCAGGGGTTCAAAGTCTTTTTGGTACTTCGGTTGACCGGTTGCGGTGATGGTAGCTAAAGTGCGGCCGTGAAAACTAGCGTGAGCGGTTAAAATAACCGGCTGTTCGAGGAAATCTAGCACCGTATGGGCATATTTTCGTACTAATTTAATCGCCGCTTCGTTCGCTTCCGCACCAGAATTACAGAAAAAGACTTTATCAGCGCAGGAATGATCGACAATCCATTTAGCTAGTTCTCCTTGTTCGGGAATATAGTATAAATTCGAGACATGATGGAGTTTTTGGATTTGCTGACTAACCACTTCAATTAAAGCAGGGTGCGCGTGACCGAGGGTACAGGTGGCAATTCCTGCGACAAAATCAAGGTATTGTTTGCCGGAAGTATCCCAGAGAAGACAGCCTAACCCTTTGGCGATCGCAATGGGAAAACGACCATAAGTATTCATCACATAGCTGTTAAAACTATCTCGATCGAAGGGTTGATTCGGGTTTAAATTGGGAGTGGGATCAACTAGGGTTGGTTCTAAAAGGGTTTCTGGACTCACTGGGGAACTCCTGCGCGATTAGACATAGGGGAAATTATAATCAAATCCGTCTGAGAAGGACGGGTTATTTAGATTAAAAACTGATTTCATTGTAAGTTACTAGACAATCTTAGGGGTGAATTTTGCTTGTCCATCAGTGAAGATAAATATCGTCGTCTGCGTCAGGAATTAATCGGGGGAATTTTTGCCCTGATCGTGGTGTTTTTGCTCGGTACGCTTTGGTATCATCTGATCGAGGGTTGGAGTTTGCTAGATTCGGCCTATATGACGATTAGTACCCTCGCTACCGTCGGTTTTGGCGAAATTAATCCCCTAGGTGAACGGGGACGACTGTTTACAATGGTTTTGATTATCATGGGAGTAGTCAGCATCGGTTATATTGTTAATCGCTTGACCGAAGCTTTAATTCAAGGCTATTTTCAAGAGGGACTCAAACAGAGACAGGAGAAACGCTTGATCGATCGACTATCAGAACACTATATCATCTGTGGTTTGGGTCGCACAGGTAGACAGGTGGCGATCGAATTTTACGCCGAAAATATTCCTTTTGTAGTAATTGATACAGACCCCCTACAGGTAAATCGGGCCAAAGAATTAAATTATATTGTTGTTCAAGGAGATGCTACCTTAGATAAATCTTTACAAATGGCAGGAATTGAACGCGCTATTTGTATTGTGGCCGCTTTAACTTCCGATGCGGAGAATTTATATACAGTTTTGTCTGCTAAAACTCTTAATCCGAAAATCCGCGCCATTGCTAGGGCCAGTACCGAGGAAGCAGTACAAAAATTACAACGGGCCGGGGCCGATGCGGTAGTATCTCCCTATATTACCGGCGGTAGAAGATTAGCGGCCGCGGCCCTACGACCCCAGGTGATGGATTTTGTTGATGGGATTTTAACCGGAACCGATCGATCATTTTATATGGAAGAATTTTTAATCGATCCGAGGACTTGTCCCTGTGTCGGTTTAAGTCTTAGTCAAGCACATTTAAGATCTCGATCGGGGGCTTTAGTTTTGGCTATACGTCGCGCTGATGGTACGCTAATCGGGGGACCCACTGGCGATACGGAATTAATGGCCGGGGATCTGTTAATTTGTATGGGAACGGCCGAACAATTACGCAGTTTAACTCAGATTTTAATCCCTATGCGCTCGGATGGTTTACGTTTACCGAAGCATTAGTTAAAGAATCGATAAAAAATCGGCTGGTAGCATTGCGGGAACAGGGGCAGCGGCAAAATCTCTTAGGTTTCGCATTATGATTATTTCTAGCTTTTCCGATTCAGCAACGGCACTGGTAACGGCATCTTCAAAATCTTTCATCTGACTTGCCAATGCTTGCCTAATTATTGCGTCTGTCACCCTAGCAACTTGCAAATTCTCTAGAAGAATTATCACCAACTTTCTTGAGCTTTCTCTTCCATTTTCTCTAGACAAAATATAATAAATATTAGTGACGGCATGACCAGAAATATATCCTTGAGTTTTACCTGTCTTAACTGTATTTAATGCTTGTACAGATGCTTGAAAATGTGGTTCACGCTTACCCAAAACATCTAGCAATACATCACTATCGAATAGGACTCGTTTCACCGATACTTCTCCACTAAATAATCAATATACGATTCTTTTGGGTCTTCTGGTCCTAAATCGACAACCCCCACTAAGTCTCTTGTCCAAGGATCAAGATCGCTTAAGTCATCTGTTAGGGAATGAGAAGTAGTTTCTGAGGATACATTCTGACGAAAAACACGCCCATATTCTAATGCTTTCTCAAAAACCTCCTGATCAGAAATTGATCCAGAAAGATTATCTAACCAGTTTTCAGACGAAGATTTTTCAGTTTCCAAATCGACCAAACCTGTTAAATTTTGTGTAGAGGCATCAATATCATTGAAATTATCTGCTAGGGAATGATAAGTAGTTTCTGAGGATACATTCTTAGGATTAAATCGCTCTTGAATTCTGAAAATTATTAAACTGTAATAGGCTCTCAGTTGGGTGACTAAAGATTTGTCAGTATCTTGGAAATATTCGGTTATAGTACGATGAGAAACCGATAGAGCATTTTTAGCTCCCTGGTAAATTTGCTCTAGTTCTGAATCAGCAAACATATCAATAAACACATCTATCGTTTCCGAGAGAATGCGTGAACCTTCCACCACTCTGATTAAATCGGCTTTTTCCTCACCAGTCTTTCCCTCATTGATCTGAGCAAGGCTGATAAATAATTGATTATAGGCAGTAATTTGATTAGTAAATTGGTCTATATATTGGATTAACTCCAGTGCTGAATCCTCATCTCTATACTGTTTCCATACCTGAAAACATAATTTATTAATTTGATAAAATATATCGGCTCTTGCTTGATAAGTTTTAGAGTTATCCTTAACTTGCTCAAATAAAATTTTAGTTTCTTGTAGTAAATTATCCAGTATTATCCGATCAGAATCGGTGACAATTTGATCGAGTTTATCTGTAATATTTTGCAGATTTTCTAACAAAAATTGTCCTAAATTTTCCCGTTCGACTGAACTTGGCAGACTATTCATCGAAAATTTGGGTCTGAAACCCCGCCGTTCTAGGTTGGCTTTACGTTAGAATTAAAAGGCCAGTCTCGAAAACCAAGTGGACGGCGCAGCACCTTGAAAACTCGG
>NZ_JASJFE010000102.1:0-4173 GCF_030067735.1 Microcystis sp. M53598_WE2
GACCGCTGATCTTGTAAGGTAAACAATGCCAATCTTAATTGATTAACTTAATGAAGATAAGAAGGAAACAATGAACGCTAAAGATTATCCCTTTGCTCAAGAATTGATTACTGCTCTATTTAATCGCGTCTAACTACTTAGTGTGATCGCCGATCTTGTAGTGCGATCGCCGCTCTTGTAGAGTGCGAAGCGCGAAGTGTAACGCACCTAATCTATGGTTATTCAATAATTGATGTAATGGTGGATTACGCTGCGCTAATCCACCCTACGGGGGGTTAAAATTATTATTCTTCCCCTATTTTTTCGGTTATGCTACAGTGCTTGTGAAGCAGCATAGACTTTTACTTCCTTCTCTAAACGTTCTCTGAGCCTATCTTTTTCTACTTCAATATCATACCTTGTTTGAAGATTCATCCAGAACCTTTCAGACATACCAAAATAACGAGAAAGCCTTAAGGCAATATCGGCAGTAATTCCTCGCTTTTCTTCGATAATTTCCTTGATTTGCTCTATTGGTACATTAAGATCTTCTGCCAAACGTTCTTGGCTAATTTCCATCGGTTTGAGAAATTCTTCTAACAGAATCTCACCAGGATGAATGGGGGCTAATAATTTTTTCTCAGTCATGATTATTGAGTAACAATTAATGATAATCGACTATTTCTACATTGTAGGCGTTGCCATTTTTCCAAATAAAACAGATCCGCCACTGATCGTTAATTCGGATACTATGCTGATTTTTTCTATCTCCTGAGAGTTTTTCCAACCGATTAGATGGAGGAATGTATAAATCCTGTAAAGTTTCGGCCGCGTCTAAAACTTCTAGCTTTCTCCGAGCATTTCGTTGAATATCTTGAGGTAATTTTCGTGAAAATTTACGTTTGAATAACTGCTCTGTCTCCTTAGATGCAAAACTCTTAATCATCAATAATTAGGAAAATGCACTACTATCATATCATCTTAGTGCGATCATCGATCTCATGCTAATGTTAGATCGCAATCTTTCTGTGGAGGCGCAGTTGAAAGTGTATCTGTGGGTTACGATCGCTTTTTCAACCACCTTATCACTAGCTAATCTTCTTGGCTATCAAGGATTAAAGCGTCAAGAGAATTGGGAAAATCACCTCGCTCAACCATTTTTGTGAAAACTTTGTAACAATCATTTTTATCCCCTTGTTTGCGAGGACAGCCTAGCCATAAAACAAAAATTGCTTTATACTCCTCGGTTTGTATAGCCCGAAAGAATAAGCGATAACGGTCAGGTAGTCCCATCTTTTTGACTCTTCCGTAATGCTTGAGCGCCCCAGTCAGAGCAAAATGGGAAGCAAAAGGGTCGAGAGGGATTTTTTCTTTAATGGCGACCATAATCGCCCTGTAGAGTTTGACTGTAGAATGAGTACGGTATGCTTCTGTTGGCAAGGTGTTTTTTAGTTTACGAACCTCAACTTGTAAATCGCGGCGTTGTTGCCCAAAAAGTCTTTTAATAAAGTAGATTCGCCAACCGTTAACTATCAAGTTCTACTCCTGTCATCAACTCTTCATCGACCGCCGCCATCGCTTCCGTATAAGCTTCTAACTCAGCATCAGGATTTAATAGGGCTTGCTTGGTCAGAAAATCTAAAAATAAACTCATCATCAGTTCATCTTCCTCCTGTTCTACAGATTGAGGCTGTAAGCGGACTAATAAGGTATCAGGGCTGATAACTTCAACAGCACCTTTAGCTTCCTTAAACTGGGGATTATCCTTAAAAAAACTGGCACTCAGACGGAAACCTGAAGCATTGCCTATTCTAGCCCAGGTTAGATTGTATTGTTTGTTACTCATGATTTTAGGCAAAGTTTACTACATATCATGTTATTACATAATTTAATAACATACAAGGTTGCCCAGTTTCTCTACCGCGTTTTAACTGAACTTACCCCATACATATATACTATAGGGGAGCGCGCCGAGAAAGCCATCGAGTAAAACTAGCGGATTTCGATTTAACAACGCGTAATGAAAAAAGTTCCGATTTTTGCCGTGGTGTACCGCAGCGTGAAACTTGCCGAAAACGTGTTCTGGAACATGGTAGAGAAACGTAGAAATTAAATCACCGAGTAGCAAGAGCGCTAGGGTGATCAGGATGGCTTTTAGTATAAGTAGTATCAAAATTTTCCCCTTAATTTTTCCGCTCGATCGTGTTTTGCAATTTACTATAAAAGAGAAAGTTAAATTTTTCTTTATGATTAAGTTAATTTTTAAAATCACGCCTTATATGAGTTGCCCAAAGGGTTGAACAGGAGTCTGCTCAAAGGATGGACAGAAAGTCCCTCAACTTTCTTTCTGAGCAATCGCTCCAAGTTGCGTCCTGTATTCTGCACCTCATTGAAAACCCCCTCAATCCGTTCTCGAAAATGTTGAAGAAGTCGCTCAAAGACGGGAGAAGTTTGTTGATGTTGATTGACTCTCTTAGCTGTAGAGACTCGATTACCTGTGGTTCTTGATATCTCAGTCTGCCAATCAGTACCAATAAACCCCTTGTCGGCTAGGATATTGTTGCCTTGAATGAACTGCAATACGGATTCTGCTGCGGGAGCGTTCGTCAGTATGAGCAGGGACGAGGGAATAAACCAAAAGGTCAACATTTCACTATCTCTGAAACTAGGCTCAGGTCCAGGCAGCATGGGAGTCAAGCGATATCCCTGTTCTTGATACCAGTCATCCACCAGGACATAAATAATAGTCAAGAGGGTGGGAGCATCTATCCTATTCATGGGAGGCCTCATGCTTTGGAGTGATTACCTTTATCGTGACCTCTCCCTTTGATTTTACAAACCTCTCTATCTCACATCAGCCGCAATTCCTAATTCATAATTCCTAATTCCCACTGCTGCCGGCTGCTCAAGGTTCATAATTAAAGAAACATCTATACTGATAGCTGGTTAATTTTTATGAAAACTGTTGCCGATACGGACTTGCAAAGGCTAGAAGACTTAATTATCAACGGACAAAAAGCGATCGAGACTCGTTTCACGGCGATCGAGAATAGTATCGTCGAAATTAAGGCTGATATTGGCGAAATTAAAGCTGATATTAAGGAAATCAAGCAAGATGTTAAATCCCTAGAGATAGGACAGGCAAAATTAACCGAAAGAGTCGAAGGGATGGATAATCGCCTCAAAATAGTCGAGGGCAGTCAAAAAAATCAAATTTGGGCATTGATAACCATTTTAGGGGGTTCACTGATTACCGCTTCCGTCGGTTTGCTGATCGCTATTTTGCGCTTTGTCTTGTTTAAGTAAAAAATTATGGCTATGGATGAAACTAAAACCGAAATAAATCAAGAAATCGACTCAGAAACCGAAAAACTTGAGCCATCAGCCTCGGTAATGTCGAGATACGCCCAAATCCACTTAAAAAGTGAGGGCGATAAATTGCTGCTAATTTTGCCCAAAACCGGTGCCGGGGAGACAAGTCAGGATTGGACAGATATCTTGACAGGATTAAAATATTATCTCCGTAATAGCGGCCAAAACTGCCCCGCTAGAACACCAGTACACCTACAGGCCAACGATCGCCTGATGGATACGCGCCAACTACAAGCGATCGCCACAATTTTAGACAGTGCCGAATTACCCCTGCATACCATCCAAACCCAAAGAAGACAAACCGCAGTAGCAGCGGCAACCATGGGTTACAATGTCGAACAAATGCGCTCGAATCCGACGGTTTTCGGGGACGAGCAACCGCTACCATCCCTCCTCGCTGAACCTTTATACTTAAAAACTACCCTGCGATCGGGTGTAGAAATCCGTCACCCGGGCACAGTTATAGTCATGGGCGATGTCAACCCCGGCGGATCGATCGTCGCTGATGGCGATATATTGGTTTGGGGGGGTTTACGCGGTGTGGCCCATGCTGGATTCCGCGGCGATCGAGCAGCGGTAATTATGGCCCTGCGAATCGACTTAACTCAACTGAGGATCGCGGAATTAGTGGCACGCACCCCGGCTTTGAATAGCGATCGCATTGAACCAGAAATTGCCTGTATCAGCGAAGGAGGAATCCGCATCATTGGGGCTTATAATTTTTCCAGAACCTACACCTTTAAAGATAAAGTTGGATGGGTCGAAAAAAAGTGAGCAGTGACCAGTAAACAGTGATCAGTAAACAGTAAAAATAGGGATTAA
>NZ_JASJFE010000989.1:0-5820 GCF_030067735.1 Microcystis sp. M53598_WE2
AAGACAATAGACAGCTAACTGATAACTGATAACTGATAACTGATAACTGATAACTGATATGACTTTTACGATCACTCAAAACCAAAATCAATATCTTACCTATTGTCTCAAGGATGAAGAGGCTGACGCTTATCTGGAAGTGGTTCCCGCTAGGGGAGGAATCATCACCCGTTGGCAAATTTGCGGAGAAGATATTTTATATCTGGACAGAGAAAGATTTAAAGATCCTAACCTCAGCGTGCGCGGAGGAGTCCCGATTTTATTCCCTATCTGTGGCAACTTACCCGATAATAGCTATCAACACCAAGGCCGAAACTATAGCCTCAAACAACACGGATTTGCTCGTGATTTACCCTGGCAAGTGAGCAAACAAAGCAGCGAAACTGCCGCTAGTTTAACCCTAGAATTAAACAGTAATGAAGCCACTCGTCAAGTCTATCCCTTTGATTTTCAATTAATCTTTACCTATCAACTGCAAGGAAACAGCCTCAAAATTCACCAAAAAGTTATTAATCTTTCCCCCGAAAGAATGCCCTTTTCTATTGGGTTCCATCCCTACTTTCAAGTCACCGATAAAACCCGATTATCCTTTGATATTCCCTCCTCCCAATACCTCGATCAACGCAGGAAAACCCTCCATTCCTACTCCGGCAACTTTGACTTTAATCTCGAAGAAATTGATGCCGCTTTTCCGCAAATCACTCGCCATCAAAGTAGTTTTAGTGATTCCTATCATCAACGTCAAATTATCCTCGGTTACGACGATCTCTATACAACTATAGTTTTTTGGACCCTGAAAGATAAAAATTATATCTGTCTCGAACCCTGGAGCGCCCCCCGCAACGCCCTCAACACAGGCGAACAATTGACCTACTTAGAACCCCAGAGCAGCCGCGAGGCGATCGTGGAAATGCGAGTCAATCAAATTTAAATTTCCCCTTGACTTGGCCTCGATAAGATGTTAGATTAATAAATCGTGTGCAGAACACGAAACGGGTCGCTAGCTCAGCGGTAGAGCACTCGGCTTTTAACCGATTGGTCTTGGGTTCGAATCCCAGGCGACCCATAAAAACTTACTAATACAGAAAGATTGACTTGTCTTCCCCAGTCTATGGATTAGCCTTGCATACCAGCAGTCCCCAACTAGGACTGGCCCTCTCTAATTTCAGGGATGATAGCCGTCAACAAACTTGGGACTTAGACAGGGATTTATCGAACCTATTCCACCCCTATCTAAAACAGTTCCTAGCCCCGCAAAAATGGGCAGATTTAGCCTTTCTAGCCACCGCTAAGGGGCCGGGTAGCTTTACCAGTACCCGCATCGGTATAGTCACAGGTAGAACCCTAGCACAACAATTACAGCTACCGATTTTTACCGTCTCCAGTTTAGCGGCCTTTGCTTGGTTACAACGGGATTTTTACCCCCTCGATACCTATCTAGCCCTAGAAATGCCCGCAACTAGGGGACAATTGTATGTGGGCATCTATCGGGGTAATCGGGTTTATTTAGCTGATAGCCTGATGACTCCGGAACAATGGCAGCAGACTTTAGAAAACTTAACTATTCCCTATCAAAGATTAGCCACACCCAGTTGTTTAGGCATAAATGCCCCCGATATCCTCGATTTAGCCTATTTGGACTGGCAAACGGGAAAACGCCCCCATTGGTCGGAGGCGCTACCATTTTACGGGATGTGATTAAGTTGAACGGCTCATTTACCGGAGTGATAACATGGTTTAGTATAAGCTCGATCAATATGGAATCAAGACTCGTGTTATCTACTCTCCTAGCCGATTTCAAAATCATTTTTGAACGTGACCCCGCTGCCCGCAACTGGTTAGAGGTACTGTTTTGTTATCCTGGATTACAGGCTTTACTGTGCCATCGCTTCGCCCATTGGCTATATCAGATCGGGATTCCCTTTATTCCCCGTTTAATTTCCCATCTTGCCCGTTTTCTGACTGGTATCGAAATTCACCCCGGCGCCCAAATTGGTCAGGGTGTTTTTATCGACCATGGCATGGGAGTTGTCATCGGAGAAACGGCCATTGTCGGTGATTATGCCCTCATCTATCAGGGAGTTACTTTAGGAGGGACGGGGAAAGAAAGCGGTAAACGTCACCCGACTCTAGGGGAAAATGTGGTCGTCGGCGCTGGGGCCAAGGTTTTAGGTAATATTTATCTGGGTAATAACGTTCGCGTCGGTGCTGGTTCTGTGGTCTTGCGCGATATTCCCGCCGATTGTACCGTTGTTGGTGTACCCGGTCGTTTAATCTATCGCGCTGGGACGCGGGTGGAACCCCTCGAACACGGTGATTTACCCGACTCGGAAGCGGTGGCTATTCGCGCTTTGGTAGACCGCATCGAACAACTGGAAAAACAAGTGTACGAATTGCGGCTAGAACGGTCAAAAGAACCAGATTATCGGATTAATTGCCCAGTTTTAGCCCATTTAGAAGAAGAAGCGAGTCATGGCTGTTGCCCTGCGGCCGAACGAGATATGCGCGAGTTTCTCGAACGGGCGGTTTAACTCCGATAATCTTCTGATATGATAGAAGACTGGTTTTCTAAGTAAGTGGTTTTAATTAAATAGAAGATAGATTTTGCCTTCGATCCCCCCTTAATCCCCCCTTAATAAGGGGGTATCTGACAATTTTTAACACCTACCTACTTAGTAGCTGAAACCCATTCGTCAAAGCTATGATTGTTAAGGACTACTTGGCACCGTCCGATGGCTCAAACTGACTCGATCCGTATCCGTGGCGCCCGACAACACAATCTCAAAAATGTTGATCTCGAATTACCCCGCAATCAGTTGATTGTTTTTACGGGAGTTTCGGGATCGGGCAAATCTTCCCTCGCTTTCGACACTATTTTTGCGGAGGGACAGCGCCGCTATGTGGAGTCCCTCAGCGCCTACGCGCGCCAATTTTTGGGACAATTAGATAAACCCGATGTGGATGCGATCGAGGGTTTAAGTCCGGCTATTTCCATCGACCAAAAATCCACTTCCCACAATCCCCGCTCTAGTGTGGGAACTGTAACGGAAATTTACGATTACTTGCGTTTATTGTTCGGTCGTGCCGGTGAACCCCATTGTCCCCATTGCGATCGCAATATTGCCCCCCAAACCATCGATCAAATGTGCGATCGAGTGATGGAATTGGCCGAGAAAACCCGTTTTCAAATCTTAGCCCCAGTAATTCGCGGCAAAAAAGGCACTCATAAGCAATTAATCTCTAGTTTGGCCTCCCAAGGCTTTGCCCGGGTGCGGATTGACGGCAAGGTAGTAGAATTATCCGAGGGCATCGAGTTAGATAAAAAACATCTTCATGATCTTGAAATTGTTATTGATCGCCTGATCAAAAAAGAGGGTTTACAGGAAAGATTAGTGGATTCTTTAACCACTTGTTTAAAGCATTCCGATGGTGTAGCGATTGTGGAAATTCTCGATGAGAATAACGAAGATAATCCCGAAGTTACCAAAGAAATTGTCTTTTCCGAGAAATTTGCCTGTCCCGAACACGGGGCAGTTATGGAGGAATTATCCCCCCGTTTATTCTCTTTTAATTCTCCCTATGGTGCTTGTCCCAACTGTCACGGATTGGGCAGTTTACGGAAATTTTCGGCAGATTTAGTCATTCCAGACCCAAAACAACCGGTTTATTCGGCTATTGCCCCTTGGTCAGATAAGGATAATTCCTACTATCTTTCTCTCCTCTACGGTTTAGGGCAAGCTTTAGGTTTTGAAATTCAAACCCCTTGGCAGAAACTAACAAAAACCCAGCAAGATATCATTCTCTATGGGAGTAAAGAACCGATCTATTTTGAAGATGATTACCGTTATGATACTGGTCGCGGTTACTATCGAGAATTTGCGGGAGTTATCAATATCTTAGATAGGAATTATCAAGAAACCACCTCGGAAGTTATTAAACAAAGACTAGAGAAATATATTGTTAACCAAACCTGCGAAGTTTGTCACGGAAAAAGATTAAAACCGGAAGCTTTATCGGTACGTTTAGGACAATATACGATCACGGATTTTACCGGAGTTACCATTCGGGATTGTTTGCAGAGAATTAATGATTGTCATTTAACCCCAAGACAAGCATTAATTGGGGAATTAGCCCTCAAAGAAATCAAAGCGAGACTACAATTTTTAATCGATGTGGGATTAGATTATCTTACCCTCGATCGACCGGCGATGACTTTATCCGGGGGAGAATCCCAACGAATTCGATTAGCCACTCAAATCGGTTCGGGATTAACGGGAGTATTATACGTTCTCGATGAACCTAGCATCGGATTACACCAAAGAGATAATAGTAAACTGTTAGAAACCCTGCAAAGATTGCGAGATTTAGGTAATACTTTAATTGTCGTCGAACACGATGAAGAAACGATTCGGGCAGCCGATTATGTGGTCGATATCGGTCCGAAAGCGGGGATTCATGGCGGAGAAATCATCTGTCAAGGCAGTTTTAAAACCCTTTTAAAGTCCAAAAAATCGATAACAGGGGCATATTTATCGGGACGCAAAGTTATTGAAACTCCTCCCCAAAGAAGGGAAGGGAATGGTAATGCTTTAGTTTTAAAAAATTGCCATCAAAATAACCTAAGAAATATTGATGTAACGATTCCTTTAGGAAAATTAGTCTCGATTACGGGGGTATCTGGTTCAGGCAAATCCACCTTAATTAATGAGTTATTATATCCAGCTTTACAACATCATTTAACCCGTTTAACTCCCTTCCCCAAAGAATTAGAGAAAGTGGAAGGATTGGACGCGGTTGATAAAGTAATTGTCATCGACCAATCACCGATAGGACGCACTCCTCGGTCAAATCCTGCCACCTATACGGGGGTTTTTGACATTATTCGCGAGATTTTCACCGAAACCATCGAAGCAAAAGCTAGAGGTTACAAAGCGGGGCAGTTTTCTTTTAATGTTAAAGGAGGACGCTGTGAAGCTTGCCTAGGCCAAGGAGTAAACGTCATCGAGATGAATTTTCTCCCCGATGTCTATGTGCAGTGTGATGTGTGTAAAGGGGCGCGTTACAATCGGGAAACCCTACAGGTTAAGTATAAAGGTTATTCGATCGCCGATGTCTTAGATATGACGATCGAGGAAGCATTAAAGGTCTTTGAAAATGTCCCCCGGGCCACCACCAGATTACAAACTCTCGTGGATGTGGGTTTAGGATACTGTAAACTCGGTCAAAGCGCGCCCACTTTATCCGGTGGGGAAGCGCAAAGGGTGAAATTAGCGGCCGAATTATCCCGACGGGCCACGGGAAAAACCCTATATTTGATCGATGAACCGACTACGGGATTATCTTTTTATGATGTGCATCATCTCTTAGATGTGTTACAAAGATTGGTCGATAAAGGTAATTCGATTATCGTCATCGAACATAATCTCGACGTGATTCGCTGTAGCGATTGGATTATTGATTTGGGACCGGAAGGAGGGGACAAGGGAGGAGAATTAATCGCGGTGGGAACACCGGAAACCGTGGCTAAATGTGAAAAATCCTACACCGGTCATTATCTTGCCCAAGCATTACTTCAATATCCCCCAAAAAAGCGGGATAATGTTAGGGAAGAACACAGAGATAATAAAGCCAATGATCAAGATTAGTATTTAACTCTTGTTCGCTCTTAATTTCCTGACCGGTTTTCCAAGAATAAATTTTAATCTCTTGAAAGTAAGACCTTAACTGTCTTAATTGTTCTTTGGGGGTGGCGTAATAATTTCGGAGACGAAAATTATGGGGTTCATCCCGAATAATTGCATAGTCAGCAGTCAATAACTG
>NZ_JASJFE010000363.1:0-1788 GCF_030067735.1 Microcystis sp. M53598_WE2
ATATTTAACAGTAAAGCCGCCGTAAAACGGCGGGGTTTCAGACCCAAATTTTCGATGAACATATATTCCTTGCTGGCAAAACAAGTTAAAAATCCCCCTTGGAGCAAGAGGGAAGATAAAACCCGTTTAAGGTAATTGCTGTGATCATTAATTGACAATATTTAAAAGAGATTGATTGAAAAAGAACTAGAAGTTAAAAACTTAAAGAGGGTTCTTACATGGGCAAAGAAGCTAAAGACTGAGTGATATTATAGGCTTGACCGCGATAGGTAACGGCTACCTGTTTCTGAATGGTTTGAACGACACCACGGTTTTTTAAATAGGGAACACCACGATAGCCTAAAATCAGCGGACTGGAAGCAACGGTGGCAGTGGGATTTTTGTCGTAAGCAATGCTGCGATAGGTTAATTTCATAGCTGTATCTGGAGATAATTGGTGAGCCATTCCTATCTCCATCTGCGGCGAAATTAATTCCAGAAAAGCTCAACTTTTTTCTGGGTAAATATCCCACCAAGAAGACCCGCGATAGCGCATTTCTCGACGCAGAGCATAACGACGGGCAAAATTAGGAACATCGCCCCGATGACCTAATAAAATGACCGTATCGCCTTGCTGTAGAATGGTGGAATGGTCGGGATGGGCGATGACACGACCATCAAATTGACGGACAGCAACGATAATAAAAGCACCCTGTCCCCGCACTTCCATCTGACTGATGGGTTGTCCCAAAAAGGGCGAATCGCTTAAAATCGAGTATTCTTCAAATTGCAGGTCGATATCGGCTAATAATTCGTTGAGATTGCGCCTACCTTCATCTTCCTGTAAAAAATCGATTGCGGCCGGATGGGTGATTAAATGGGCCATTCTCTCTGCTCCAATGGTAGCAGGTAAGACCACTTGATCGGCCCCGGCTAGTTTTAATTTTTTCTCGGTGCTGGGATATTCTCCCCTGGCGATAATGTATAGTTGCGGACTGAGTTCCCTTGCGGTTAAAGTGATAAAGACATTTAAAGCATCATCGGGCAACACCGTCGCTAAAACTCGCGCTTTGTCGATACCGGCTTTCTGGAGAATACTTTCATCGGTGGCGTTACCATTAAGAGTTAAGTAACCTTTTTCCTGAGCTAATCCAATGCGATCGGGGTTATTATCGACGATAATAAAGGATTGGGCTGTTTTTGCCAATTTAGTCGTTAGAATGCGTCCTATACGCCCAAAACCGCAGATTATGACGTGATTTTCTAGGGATTCCATCTCTTTATTCATCTGGCGATCGCTAAAAGCTTTGTTAATTTCTCCCTCGGTGAGCATCTGAAAAAAACCTCCCACCACATAAACGGCCGAGGTGGTCCCACAGACGATAACTAACATGGTAAAAGCTCTCAGACTGGGAGTGTTAATCGGTTTAACTTCCCCGAAACCTACTCCAAATATGGTGATTATCACCATATAAACGGCATCGAGAAAACTCCAACCGTAGGCCATATAACCGATAGTTGCTCCGACTACCGTAGCGAGAAAAAAACTCGCCCCGATGATAATCCTTTTCAGTGAACTTTGCATCGATTTCCGTGACCTGACCATCTAGCTATCAGCTTACAGCAGAATTTATACTAAATCCGTTGAGCATAATGCTACTTATAAGGACAGGCACTCATGCAAAAGGGGGGATAAATAGGGTTTGCGGCAAAAAGTTTTTCCTGGGGGCAGGGTGTGGGGTGTAGGGTGTAGGGTGTAGGGTTTTAGCGATTTTGAGGGGGTCAATTACCTAATTTTCAGGGAAAAAG
>NZ_JASJFE010000491.1:0-3492 GCF_030067735.1 Microcystis sp. M53598_WE2
GCAAAGCTAGACGATGAATTTTTCCATTGGGTAACAAGGGAAAAGCTTCTAACCGCATTAAAAAGCTAGGCTGCATATAAATCGGTAAGAGTTGCTTTAATTTACCTCGAATATATTCCTGATGAACTGTATCCTCGGCTTGATAATAAGCAATTACGTTTACTAATTCCTCCTTTTTATTAGCCATAACTAAGGCTTTTTCTACTCCCTCAATCCCACTGAGGACATCTTCAATCTCTCCTAATTCAATCCGTACCCCATTTAATTTAATTTGATTGTCACTGCGTCCTATTACTTCTAAAGTTAGATCAGGAAGCAGTCTGCCTAAGTCTCCAGTACGATAAACTATATCCCTCCCCCCATTCAAAGGATTAGGCACAAAAACTGAATGAGTTAAGCTTTCATCTTGATAATAACCTTTGGTTAAATAGGGGGATTTAACGAACACTTCTCCTACTTCTCCTATTGCCCTGGCGCGATTTCCATCAACCACTGCATAAGCGGCATCTGGCAAAGTTTGACCACCCGGAACCCGTTCATAGGGAATATTATTAGGGTTAGGAATTCGATAAAAATGCTTAACAAATGTAGTTTCACTTGCCCCATAAATATTCACAAATTCTGTCTGAGAGCCAAAAATTTGATGCCATTCAGCCAGTTCTTTCACAAATAAAGGCTCTCCTCCTAAGACAAAAATTCGCAAACTTTTCAGGAGATTATGTGCATTAATTAAACCACGCCCCATCTTTAAAAATAGACGCATTACCGAGGGGACAGTGTGTAGTAAGTTAATTTTCCATTCTCCTATTCGCAGTAATAAAAGCTCTAAGTCTTCTCGCTCTGTACTCTCTGGAATATACAGAGTTCCCCCGGAGCATAAAGTCACACAGGTTTCCCTCAAATAAGCATCAAAATTAATTTGAGCAATTTGTAAACAGCGCCAACTTTCATTAATGCCAAATTCCCGTTTTTCCCAATCAATGAAATGACGTAAGCTGCCGTGACTGCCTAAAATTGCTTTAGGTTCACCGGTTGAGCCAGAAGTAAACATAATATAATTAGAATCATCAGCATCCGGCATAGCTAGAAGGGGTTGCAGTTTGCTTAATTGGCAAGGAAACTCTTGATAATCCATGCCATTCCACTGATGATATTGCTGAATTTTATGAGCCTTAACCACTAAGATATGAGGCGGTTTTTCTAATGCGGATAGTTGGGGTTTAATCCCCTCTAAATTCTCAGCCGCAACTAAGATAATTTCGGGGCTAGTTTTAATCATCATGCGTTGCCGGCGCTCCTCGGGTTCATCTAAACGTAGAGGTAAATAGATTCCTCCGGCTTTAAATACTGCCAGCATAGCGATTAACTGACGATAATCTCCTTCTAGGAGAACACCACAAACCTTATCTTTTTCCACGCCTAATTCTTTTAAGGCATAAGCCCAAAAGTTAGTTAGTTCATGTAATTCTTGATAGCTAAATTTACCCCCTGGATAAATAATCGATGTTTTCTCCGGTTTGGCTGCAACTTGGTCAATAAAATCGTGGATAATAGTACGGGTTTCTAAGCGAGGAATAGGATTGATAAAATTGGCAATGAAAGCGGTTTCTGCCTCCGATAACAAAGAAATGTCTTTGACGGGTTGGGCGGGGTTAGATAGCATTTCATTCAAGAGTTTATCGAAGTGAATGAGACATTTTTTCATCCTCTCCTCTTGGAATAAGTCGGTGTTATAAATTAGCTCTAATCTGAGTTTTTCCTGATCTTCACTAAACACAAAAGATAGATCAAACTTACTGGTCGGGGTCAGGGAATCTAGAGATTTTATTTGTATATTTTCCAAGCCTACAGGTTGATCAAAATTTTGCAGAAGGACTAATATATCAAACAAGGGAGTGCGGTTAATTTCTCTAGAAACAGCTAATTTTTCTACTAAAATATCAAAGGGATAATCGGAATGTTCTAAGGCTTCGGTAACGGTTTGACGAACCTTTGCGAGTAGATTTTTGTAGCCTTTTTCGGGTTCAATTTGGTCACGAATAACTAAGGTATTGAGAAATAAACCGATTAGAGATTGCAGTTGAGGATGGCTTCTGGTGGCGATTTCTGTACCAATAGTAATATCATGTTGACCACTGTAGCGATACAGTAATATTTTGACAGCCGCTACCAATGCCATGAATAGGGTGATTTCGTTTTCCTGACAAATTTTTCTTAATTTAGAAATCGTTTCTCGGTCAAATGTCCAGCTTAAATGAGAACCCTTAAACGTCTTTATTTGGGGACGTTTAAAGTCTGTCGGTAAGTGAACTCTGGTCAGTTGTCCATTGTCCAGTTTTTGCCGCCAGTAATCTAGGTTTTTGGGATTATTTTCGCTTCTTAAAAGATTATTTTGCCATCCTGCATAATCTTTATATTGTATCGGCAATGGCTCTATACTAGGCTGTAATCCTTTGGCTAAATCAGAGTAGTATTGTAAGCATTCTTTAGCTAACAAACTCATTGACCAACCATCACAGATAATATGATGAATTTCTAACTCTAAAATATATTCATTCGCAGATAGTTTATAAATCTTAGAGCGCACCAGGGGACTTTTCTCTAAGTCAAACGGTTTCTTCCTTCTTTTTACAAGTAGGGAACGAATTTTTTCACCAGGTTTTTTCAACTGAAGAGATGCAAAAAGAGGGAAAGAGGTACCGTCATTGATAGTGTTGACAGATAACCGGTTTACGAAGTGATTTACTGCAGCTCCTAGATTTGCATAGCCATTGACAGTTAAGTCAATTCCATGAATAATGCGGAACTCGACTCTTGATATGAAACCAAATTGACCATAGCAGTCGTCAATAGTGAGCCGGGATAGCCTGTAGCATAACTCTAAACTATTGTCGGCTTCTAAGTATACCGGATCCAGAGTAAGTTTGTTGCCGGGACCTCTAAAAATCATAGGATTAAATAGAATCGTAGCATGAAGATAATTTTCATTACTGCTGTCGTAGCAGGTCCGGAGCCTTTCCATAGATTTACCCAAGCCGAAAAGAATCGGATTTAAGTTCTGATCAATATTTCTCCAGCTTAAACTGAGGCAGTTACCGTATGAAAGCGATTTACAATTGTAGCGCCAATTGTCCCTGCATGAGATTTCAGCTTTTAGTGGCCAGACGCATTGTTGCGCTGAGAGAAATTCATCAAACTTAAAGCATCCTAACCCGCCACAGTCCGGAGGGAGATAAATTCTTGCTTTAGCTATTTTTTCAGTACCGATAATAAAATCGTCGACGCTTTTTTGAATGGCATTGAGTGTAGCAGGTTTTGGCATCAAGAAACAACCGAGATAATTAAGCAAAGAGACGAGCAAGCTTTTTGCCACATTTATTCTTCCCGGTAAGGTTAAGTTGTAGCGGGACCAGTACCGGACTGATTTTTTTATCGACTCATGAATTGAGATAAAATTATCATCAAGATTCTCAAGGTTGCAATCAATGGTGA
>NZ_JASJFE010000862.1:0-7551 GCF_030067735.1 Microcystis sp. M53598_WE2
CTAGAGCGAACTAATCAATTAAATCCCTTGCCAGATAAGGATTTAGTCGATTTATGCCCCCCTATCGAACCATACCAAGTAACGAAGAGCCAGATTATCAAGAGGGTTGCTCTTAAGCCTGGAGCCAACTTCTCAAGATATTAATTACTACTGGAGTGAAAGGTTCCATTTGATCTTGCTGAGGTTGTGATAGGTTACTGATTAATATATTTAATATTTCATCATCCTCTAAGCCGTCATCTGGATTTATACCATTTGCCCATAATAAAGCATTAGACAACTGCTTCCGTTTTTCGATCAAAGCACGGTTATTTTTTTCATCGTCACCCAAATTTAAAACTCGAATCGTGACAGCTGCCCGATCGCTCAATCCTTCTACCCGACCACTAATTTTGAATCGCAGTTCTGTTTCACATTCTGTCATCAGGGGAGTTAGGGGTAGGTGTTGAGATTTATGTGCATCACCGCATTGATTAGGGGTATTACAACTAGCAACAATATTTGAAAAGTCGAGCGTACGTTTAGGATTTAGCTTTTGAGCTTCTATATGCTCATTATGGCAAGCATTAATTTTTTCGATTCGCTGGCAGCAATAGGCACAAAGATAAAACTGCTCATTAAGAGCATAGTCTCGAATCTTTGCCCGAACGACTTTCCCTTCTTCTGTTTTATCTAAATCATCGTATGCCCCATGAGGGTTCTTCCTCTTCCAAGCTGTTAAACAACAAGGTTCAGCCCCTTTACTAATGGTTCGCATAAGGTTCAGCCCCTTTACTAATGGTTCCCATGACGCAATTCTTGTTTACGGAGCAGTAGTTTTGCTTTGACCAATTCGAGATGATTGGCAGGTAGTTCCTCACTTAATTCTGCCAGCAATTGTTGAGCCTCGGTTAGCTTTGAATCTTGTATGGCATCTAGCAGATCGTTCAATTCAGTATCAATTTTCTCATTACGAATGCTGGTATTCATGACATCTAATAAGACAGTATTAGCATCTTGCCCATATTGAGATGGTAACTGTCGCAATTCGCCATTAGCTAAAGTGTAGATCAAAACATTTTTACAATCACTGATCACTAGAGGTGAATGGGTTGTCAGCACAAACTGACAATTTGGGAAAGTTTCGGTCAGGCGCTCGCAGAGGCGACGTTGCCAAGAGGGATGTAAATGCAAATCGACTTCATCAATCAAAACGATACCATCACCTGCTAAAGGATTTTCTAAGGCAGGGTTCAGCATGGCTAGACGGCGGGCAATATCACCAACAAGAGCCATTAGGGATTTTTCGCCTTGTGAAAGTTGGGCGACGTTGAGGGTTTCACCATTTTTGTCCACTGCCATGTAGAGACGAGGTTTACGACGGACTCTAAGGTTATCCAGATGGGGCATAAATCGGCCAATGGCGGTGCGAACTGCTGTTAATTGCCGATCTTTAGCGGAGGCATTGCGTTCGTTTAACCATCGCCATACGTCTTGATTGGTTTCAGCTAGTGGTCTTAGTTGGTTGAGAACGTCTTCTGGAACTCCTGATTCATTTTCGGTATCTTCCCGTTCTCGGAACCATTCAAAAAAGCGGCGAAAGTCAACGCCCTGACTTAAGGAGTTATCATAACCGTCCAATTGCAAAAAGGTATGCTTAGTCCTAATTTTTAGTGGAATATCGAGTACGACACGCTCGACAGGATAAAACGCAATTAGGGGTAGGCTAGTTTTGTCATCATGGGTGAGGGCATCACGATAACGATTGGCCAAGCGCGTACAGTCATTAAGGTTGCTATTATATTGGGCTTTACGTCCTTTTCTATTTTTTGCAAGAATCCATCTGAAATAATGGTCAATATCGCTTTGATCAGGATTGTTTAATGATTTGGAGGAATCCCAGACTTCGATTTCAATGCTGCCAGCATTAGCAGTATTAAATATGGCATCTTCAGAAATAGGATTACCACTCCCTTTTTCTGTAAGTAAACGAGCAGTAAACCAACTAAGAGAAGTTGCTAATGCTTTTAGTATAGCAGTTTTACCAGCCCCGTTATTACCAACAAAAACGGTAATGTTGCTTGGGTTTTGCTCTGTAGGCGCCAAGGAAATTTCCAGCTTTTCAAATAGCCCGATGTTATTTAAGATGACCCGTTGAATTTCCATATCGGTGAGAGTGGCGAGGGATATGCTGACTGCTGATAGACTAGGTATAAAACCGTAAAACAGTTAGAAGATAGGGAAAATATCCGACCTCCTAATCGCTAAATAAAACTATAAGTTAAACTCGATCGCGATGACGGCGATCAGCGATAAAAGACTCCACCAATTTAACATCTTCGACACTACCGATCACTAAAGGTGTGCGGGTGTGTAATTTATCGGGAACGATATCTAAAAGATTTGTCACCCCATCACTAGCTTTACCTCCTGCCTGTTCAATTAAAAAAGCAAGGGGGGCAGTTTCATAAATTAAGCGCAATTTACCCTGGGGATTTTTAACAGTACCTGGATAGAGAAAAACACCACCCTGCATTAAAATTCTATGGATATCTCCCACTAATGCCCCACTGTAACGGGCCGTGTAACCATCATGACGGTGGACATAACGAGTATAGTCGCGAATTGCCTCATCCCACTGCCAAAAATTGCCCTCATTGGTACTATAAATCGGGCCATGGTCGGGGATAATAATATTCTCTTGGGCGAGGATAAATTCCCCTAAACTGGGGTCAAGGACAAAGGCATGAACACCGCGACCGATCGAGTAAACTAAAATAGTCGAGGGTCCGTAGAGAATATAGCCGGCGGCGATTTGTTGACGACCATTTTGCAGTAAATCCCGCGCCTCTCCGTCTAAATCATTGCCTTCCTGTTGACGGATGGCAAAAATCGAACCCACATTTAGGTTAATATCCACATTGGAAGAACCATCGATCGGGTCGTAGAGTAGGGTATAGCGACCGATGGGACAGTTTTCTGGGATATAATAGGGTTTATCCATTTCCTCGGAAGCAAGACGGCAAACTAAACCACTTTGCTTAAAAACCGAGATAAATACTTCATTGGCAAAAACGTCCATTTTCTTGACTGATTCCCCTTGGACGTTGGTTTCTCCGGTAAAACCTAGCACATCCGCCATTAATCCCGCTTTACTGAGACGACGGGCAATTAATTTCCCCGCTAGGGCAATCCGACTCATAATTGCGCTTAAATCCTGCGCGTCGGGGGAAAAGCTTTGTAGTTGTTGCAGGACGTGACGGGAGAGGGTGGTACAATCTCGATCGAGGCTATGTTCGGGGATAGAAAAGGGAATATTGCTAACCATAACTGTAATTGCCAGTAATAAAGTAAAAAAGGGAAACCCGTCTAGTCTCAATTGTGACTATGATTTGATCCTAGCCAAGATTTTCCCTATTGCGGGCCAATTTTTAGATCAGTTTTAGAGTTGGCTAATTTTCCCCTCATTGATCATTAAATTTTGGTCAATAAGTAGCTGTTTATAATTAAATTGAAGATGGATCCCCCCTTAATCCCCCCTTGATAAGGGGGGTGTTGATCCCCCCTTAATCCCCCCTTGATAAGGGGGGTGTCTGACAGTTTTTAACACCTAACTACTTACTTGCCATCTCAATTTAAGTCGATGGGGATACACCGGGCAAGCGTTTATATTTCAAGTAATAGGCAAAACCTGTTATTAAAACAATAACTATTGTGCCGATACCTAAATAGTTAGGAACCCAAAAAGCTGCCGCAATGGTGTTAATTTCTCCCGGTTTTAAATGCCAAATTAACTGATTGTCAACTTGTTCTACCGGGGGATTTAATCCTGAGTCATCTTCAATATTTTGACCAGCGAAGGGAGTCTTTAAAGCGAAGTCGATATCGACTAAGGAACCGGGGCTAATGATAATATTTCCCTGTTCGGAAAGTACACCTAAAGCCCGCAAATCAACGGTTAATTTTAAGTTTTTCTGGGTCAAAAAGAAGCAATCTTGTTCTGTAACTGCCAGTTTTGAATCTAGTTGCAGTAATTTGATATCGTCGTTATTAGGGGAATTTTTGATTTTAAAGGAAGAACTAGGATCAAAAAATTGATTGAATTTTTCCTCTAATTCCTGACTATTACTAAAGGGAATAGTCACCATTATTTCTCGTTCGGAAATATGATCGGTTTTCCCCTTAAGTAATTTTGCCCTCTGTTCGATACTATTTAACCATTTAGTGGCTTCGGTTTGACTGAGACTGGTTAAACGTTGTCCGAGGGTGATATGTTGAATAATTTCCCCGTGGTGTTGGTGGGGAAAATTAATGCCCACATCGTAACGGACACAGCCAGTTAAAAAGAGAAAAATACCGCATAAAAAGGGCAGAATAAAGCGGGTTTTCCCGATTTTTTCGGTGGTTGGTTGATTCATAATTAATCTTCTTCTAAGTCGTCATAACTTGCTGAACTGCCACCGCTAACCGTAACTAGATCGATTTGCTGACGATAATAGTCTACATCTTTTACCTCCACTTCTACCTCATCACCGAGACGATAGGCAACGCGATTTTTCCGTCCTACCAAACAGCTATGACGGGCGCGATATTCGTACCAATCATCCTTGAGAGAAGAAACATGGACCAACCCTTCCACTAATAAATCGGAAATTTCCACGAAAAAACCATAGGATTGTACACCGGTAATTAAGCCGCGAAAAACTTGACCCATTCTTTCTTTCATTTTCTCGGCTTTTTTCAATCCTTCTAGGTCTTTTTCCGCATCTTCAGCAATTTTTGAGCGATCATTGAGATGGGAAACAATGAGGTGGCTTTCTTCTTCTAACTCCTCTTGAATTTGACTTGGGAGAATATTCCAATGAATCTGTCCATGACAGCTATTACTGCCCAAATTAACCCCGACTTTGACGATTTTGCTGCGGCGATCTTTCCCCTCTGTTAATAAGATTTTTAACACCCGTTGTACCCAAAGATCGGCATATCTTTGCAGGGGTGAGAGACAGTGGGTATAATTGCCAGGATAGGCCAAACCAAAATGCTGTAAAGGATGGCTGCTATATCTAACTAATTTGAGAGTTTCTTGCAGGAGATAATTGAGGACTTTCACCGATGTGGAAGCGGAAAAAATGCGGGTGAGATTTTGATAGTCATTGGGTTTAATCTCCTCCTCGGCAGTTAAATTTAATTCTGCCCCTAAATTATTGGCCAATTTGAGTAAATCCTCCAATTCATCCCAATCTGGTTCCGATTGTCCACAGTAGATACAGGGCAATTTTAAGGCCTGTAAATGTTCAGCGACGACTTTGCCGGCTAAAATTGCCACTTCTGTCAGTAAAGAACGGGCCGGTAAATTATTAGAAGCGAGAACAGTCCCCCCCCGTCCTTCGTCTTTGTAGGGAGAGATTTTGTCTAATTGAATATCAAAACTACCCCGCTGCAGACGTTGGGATTTTAGGGTGGGGCAAACGCTAAAAAATAAATCTTTCAGGGTTTCAACGGTATCGGTGGGGGCAGCTTCGCTATCTTCTTCACTGAGCAGATCGCGCACCTGTTGATAGGTAAAATGTTGATCCACTTGGATGAGGCTGCGGGTGATTTCGTACTCCACTAGCTCCCCCTTGTCATCGAGGGTGACGAGGATAGAAATAGCGGGGCGCTGTTCTTGCGGTGACAGGGAACAACGACTGGTAACGGCAGCCGGGACTAATGGCAGCACTTTTTCGCCTAAATAGACGGCAGTTCCCCGTTTTTTGGCAACTTTATCCAATAATCCGCCCCGTTCAATGTAACGGACTACATCGCTGATATGAATGGCGACTCGCCAGCGATTTTGGTTGATTTTCTCTAAAGAAAAGGCATTTTCAATGATCGGGGGATAATCCAGGGGGTTGTCATCTTCGATGGTAAAGGTGAAGAGTGGGGTTAAATCTCGCAGTTGTTCTTTTTCGCCACTATCGAAGAAATCCGCTAAATTATCGGCAATTTCGAGGGCTTCTGGCGGAAAATTATGGGGTAGATCGTGTTTACAGGAGACGATATCGGTGTCGGCAGCGGCCTCGGCCGTGGAACCGAGAACACGAGTAACTTTACCGATGGGAGGCATTTCCCCTAGGGGATAACGGAGGACGGAAACATGAACGAGGTGATCGATGTTTTCTTGGAGATTTTGACCGTTTTCGAGGAGATTAAGGGTAAATTTCAGGCGATCATCCAGGGGAACCGCCACAAACCGCTCATTTTCCTGTTTTACTTGCGCTAGAAGCGAAGGATTAGCTCGTTCGAGAATTAATCTCACCTCTCCTTCTGGGGAACGACGACGGGTTCCCTCGCGGATGATTTTGACTAAAACTCGATCGCCATTCCAAGCGTTACTTAAATGATTTTTCGAGACGTAGATGTCATCAGCATCTTCGATATCTTGGATAGCAAAGCAAAATTCTTTGCTGGAACAGCGCAGCTTTGCTTCTACGACATTTTCCTCGATCACACGACGATAGCGCCCGCGTTCTTTGACAACCATTCCCAGACGTTCCAAAGCATCGAGAATCACTTGCAATTTTTCGCAGCTTTCGGGATCGTCTTCGCAGCCCAGTTTTTTTTCGAGAAGTTTACCCGTAGCTAATTTATCATCACTAAGATGAGAGAGGAGTGTGGCGATCGAGAAGTCCATCTAACAATAATCCTTACTTACAAGACACTGACGGAATCGTGAATAATTAAGTTTAAATACTTAATAATGGGAAGATTGATTTAAACTATTGACTCGAGAGATTATCTCTGTCGGGGTAATTGCGATCGCTGGTGGTGACAGTGAAGGTAAACTGACCAAGCATCGAACACCCGAACCTACCCTGAGAATTATCGAAGCCTTCGTTAGTATAAGCCAATAGCGAACACCGGCAAACTTTTCGGCGATCGCTAGTCTTTCTGGCAGAAGCTTCAGCCTAGTAGAATCTTGTTGCTGTGGGCAAGGCTAATCCTAGGACTGAAAATTTTATCTAACCTTTAATCTTAGCAAGAACTTGCTACATTTTTCCAGAATTGCGATAGAGTATTCTAATATAAGTACAAAAGAACTCGAAAAAGTCACCATGTTGCAAAAGTTACGCCAACGTTACCCCCAAGTTGCCCTGATTAGCGAGTTAGTTCAAATCGATCACGGCAAGTATATTGTGAAAGCGATCGTCGAAATTGAAGGAAAAACGGTCGTTACAGGTTTAGCGGCGGCAGATACGGTGGAAATAGCGGAAGATAGAGCCAGAGAACGAGCTTTACTGCTTTTAGAGGCTGAAAGCACCCCCGATCTCCAGCTTGTGGAAAAAGTCAGCCCCAATAATATTTCTCTACCAGAAGATTTACCTAAACCCGTCGCTAGTGCCAAAAAATCGACCAAAACGCCTAAAGTCACTGAAATACCTCGTCCTGAAGCTAAAATTGAACCGGAATTACCTCAAGTTAAGGATATTCCCCCAGCTAAAATTGAACCGGAATTACCCCAAGTTAAGGATATTCCCCCAGCTAAAATTGAACCAGAATTACCCCAAGTTAAGGATATTCCTTTACCGGAAC
>NZ_JASJFE010000144.1:0-3749 GCF_030067735.1 Microcystis sp. M53598_WE2
CCATGCCGGGTACTTTTTGATTGACAAAAAGTCTAAAAGTCTTACCCAACAAGGTTTTTAGATTTATTCAGCAAACCCTACTTAACCCAACTGTTCAAGGGGAACTGTCAGCGCCATAATAATCGATGGACTTCGATCGAGAGCAGAAATTTTATGAGTTGCCGGCCAAACAAGCCAATATGGGGGAATAAGGAGCTATTCAGTTTTAAAAGCAATATTTAAGCGAAAATTTATGAAAATCGCTATTTTATCCCAAGATGCTTCTCTTTATTCGACCAAGCGACTGAAAGAAGCGGGAGAAGCCCAAGGTCATGAGGTACGAGTGATCAATTATTTGCGCTGTTACATGAACATCACCTCCCATAAACCCACGGTTGTTTATAACGGTAAACCCTTGGAGAGTTTTGACGCGATTATTCCCCGCATTGCCGCCTCAAAAACCTTCTATGGAACCGCAGTCGTCCGACAATTCGAGGTGATGAATGTTTTTACTGCCAACGACTCGCAAGCAATTTCTCGGTCGCGGGATAAATTGCGTTGTCTGCAAATCCTCGCTCGGGAAGGGATAGGTTTACCGGTGACGGGAATTGCTCACGCAACTCAAGATATCGATGGTTTAATCGAAACCGTCGGCGGCACCCCTCTAGTGATTAAATTATTAGAAGGAACCCAAGGTATTGGGGTAGTCTTAGCGGAAACCGATCAAGCAGCCAAGTCAGTTATTGAAGCTTTTCGGCAATTAGAGGCTAATATTCTAGTACAAGAGTATATTAAAGAGGCCAGTGGGGCAGATCTGCGCTGTTTTGTCATCGATGGAAAAGTGGTGGCCTCGATGAAGCGACAGGGGGCCGAAGGGGATTTTCGTTCTAATCTTCACCGCGGTGGTAAGGCAGAAAAGGTAAAATTAACCCCGGAGGAACGCAGTACGGCTATACGGGCCACTAAAGCCATGGGTTTACGGGTTGCGGGTGTGGACTTATTGCGGTCCAATCACGGGCCTGTGGTTATCGAGGTCAATTCTTCTCCCGGTTTGGAGGGAATAGAAGCGGCCACTGGTGTGGATGTGGCCAAAAAAATTATTGATTTTGTCGCTAAAAATGCCACCCTAGTCCTAAATCGCGATCGATATCAATATTAGCCGTCAGCCTTGCATCAGTTATCAGTTACCAGTTATCAGTGGGTAAGTTATCAGTCAATAGTATTAAGCGATAAGCTCGGAGCTGCCTTTTTACTGAAAAAGCTCCCCACACCCCACTTCCCCACTTCCCCACACCCCACACCCTACACCCCACACCCTACACCCACTTTCAAGTCAGATGTGATTTATCAGTCGGCAAATACACGGACGCTATCGGGAATAATTGATAGTTTTACCTTTGTACCGATGTCTAATTGGGTGTTAATCGTTGTTCTAGCGTGGATTTGGCTGCCGGTGGCCGTTAGCAGACAATAACGGTATTCCCGCCCCAAAAATTGGCGATCGCAAATAACTAGCTCTCCCGTCTCATCCGGCTTAATTTTGACATCTTCCTCTCTCAGCATCAATTCCCCTTTGTCCAAATCTTGACCATCGGGAATTTCCCAGACTCCTATCTCGGTTTGCCATTGTTCCCCCTTCCGTCTAGCGGGGAGAAAGTTAGCTTGGGTGACAAACTCAGCCACGAATCGCGAGGCCGGATGACTATAAATTTCTTCGGGATTGTTAATTTGTTCTAATTTTCCTTGACAAATGACGGCAATTGTGTCACTGATCACCATTGCTTCCTCCCGGTCGTGGGTGACAAAAATGGCCGAGATACCAGTCGCTTTCAGGATATGACGGATCTCGTGCCGTAACCGTTGCCGGACCTGCACATCGAGATTACTTAAAGGTTCATCTAAGAGGATTAAAGAGGGTTTTGGGGCTAAAGCGCGGGCGAGGGCGACTCTTTGCTGTTGTCCTCCCGATAGCTGATGGGGATAACGTTTTTCTAGTCCTTGCAGTCCGACTAAATCCAAAGTTTCCGCCACCCTAGCGTTAATAGCTTTGGTCGATAATTTCTCCCCAGAATTTTTTAACCCGAAGGCGATATTGTCAGCAATGGTTAAATGGGGAAAAAGAGCGTAATCCTGAAAAACCATGCCCGTATTGCGTTTTTCCGGAGGAATAAAGGTTTTTTCGTCGGCAACTATTCGCCCTCCCAATTCAATCACTCCTTGAGATGGTTTTTCAAATCCCGCAATCATCCGCAGTAGAGTGGTTTTACCGCAGCCCGACGGACCCAATAATCCGAGAATTTCGCCCTCTGTTAAACTAAAACTGATATTATCGACAGCTAGAGTAGCAGCAGCGGGAAAACGCTTGTTAACCTCGGATAAACGCAGAATGACAGACTTTTTCATGGTGAGAAAGACAATCGCCCAGTCAGTGGCAGGGCCATTTACTTAAGAATTATTCCTAATTAGTTCACTATTATTGTTTATAACATTTTATTTGGCTAATTAGGAAACTTTCTCAAAAATTTCATGCTCACACCTGAAGATATTATTCTCGTTCCCCGGGGGGCCGAGCATAGCTCAATCCGTCGAGGATTAAGGAACATCGGCGATTTAGCCCCGCAAATTATCCCGATTAACCTTGGCGCTCCAGAATTCCTCGACAGTTCCCCAGTCTCTAAGCTATCTCTAGAATTTCTTAATAAGTTCAGGGGAAAAATTGTGCTGATGGGATTAGCGGGCAGTCTCAGCGATCGCTATCGAGTCGGAGATGGGGTAATCTATCAAGGTTGTGGCGCAGAAAAGGGGAATTATTGGCAGTGCGAACCGGAAATAACCGCAGAAATCGCCCAATTAACCGGATATAGTCTCGTTAAAGGTTTAACCAGCGATCGCCTGATTAGCCGATCCGAGGAAAAACGACGTTTAGGACAAGGGGGCTATGAGGTGGTCGATATGGAAGGAGCAAGGATTTTAGCGGCTTTACGGGGGCAAAAAGTGGCAATTGTGCGCGTGATTAGCGATGAGGTGACACAGGATTTACCCGATTTAGCCCCGGCAATTGATAATCAAGGTCAGCTGCGACCATTGCCCCTAGCTCGACAAATGTTAATCCGTCCCATCCCGGCCTTCCATTTGATTCAAGGTTCCCTAAAAGGTTTATCCGTACTAACTCAGGTGGTGCGAAAGTTGTGCGGCAGTAATTTTTAAAAGTTGCTTGCAGATTATTTTTTTTCTGTGCTATAGTGGTTAGGCTAAAATCAAGCGGATGTGGTGGAACTGGTAGACACGCACGTTTGAGGGGCGTGTGGCTTACGCCTTGCGAGTTCGAGTCTCGCCATCCGCATAAACTTTTATCTGCCCTCCGACAAGAATTGCCCTTGTCACCTTGAATGTTGGCAGGATGCCCCCGTTACACCCGTAGGGTTAGTGGGGGAGGAATGCCGAGCAATAGGAAACGCTCGCAGCCCATCGACTCGGGTTGACGGCGAAAAAGAGCGACTCTTCCTTGACGAGCGAGCAACTACCATCGGGGAAAACTTGCCGGGCAAAATCCCACATCCGACAAAAAACCCCCGCTAACGGCGGGGGAGATGGCATAGTTTTACTATGATGCCTAGCTAGGACTTACACTCCGTAAACGAAGTCGAGATTGGTCATGCCAGCTGCGGCACCAGCCCCAACATTGGCAATTAGGTAACTACCGGCGACGGTGGAATCGTTATACCAGATGTCGCCGTTGCTAGTGTTGACGTAGATGCCGAAGGACTTTC
>NZ_JASJFE010000132.1:0-4006 GCF_030067735.1 Microcystis sp. M53598_WE2
GATGGTGGGGCCAATAACGACACATACCTCTTCGACACAGATCTGGTCTTGAATAGCGATCGCCTAATTGATGCCTCTGGAATCGATACCCTCAACTTTGCGGCGACCACAACTAAAACCATCAACCTCAATCTCGGCAGTACCGTCGCCCAAACCGTCACCGCCGGAAATCTCACTCTCACCCTAGCTAGTGCCACTGCCTTTGAAAATGTTATTGGTGGTAGCCTCAACGACAACATCGTCGGCAATACTCTGGCTAATTCCCTCAGCGGTGGAGCGGGTAATGACACCCTCAACGGTGGAGCGGGTAATGATAACCTGACAGGCGGTCTTGGCAAAGATACCCTAACGGGAAGCACGGGATTGGATACTTTGACCTACAATTCCCTCGGTGAGTCGCTGCTGACTGGCTTTGATGTTATTCAAGGCTACAGTGGCACAGGTGCTAGTCTTGATCGCATTAATGCCCCTGGGTCTATTGCGGCAATCACTTTGACCGCATCGAAAGGGACAGCTACTTCTTTAACCGAAGCGGCGATTCAGTTGGTCTTGACGAATGCGGCCTTTGCTGCTAACACGGCGGCGGCTTTTACAGTGACAGGTCAAAGTGGTACTTTTATCGCTCTCAATAATGGAGCGGCTGGCTTCCAAGCCGCTAGTGATGCAATCATTCAACTGAGTGGTTACAACATTGCTGGCGCTACACCAGTGGTAGTGATCTAGATTGAGAGATCATTTAAGTTTGCCGGCAGTAGGAGACTCTTCTCCTACTGCCACTAGCGGTCTTTCAAAGCATAAGCTTCCTGTTGTTGTTCTGCGAAGCCTAAGAGGGGGGTGATTCGGTAGTAGTGATGGGGGCTTAATCCTTTGCTTTGCTGTGCATTGTAGTCATCGATAACTGAACTTCCACCCTATGAATATACTGGCTATGGCTAAAAGTCTTACAGAGCCTGATTTAAAGCAATGCAATACAAATGTACTGGCAGATACAAACTCCTGAAATCTTTACGCAGATAGGGCTTGGTGTTTTGTGCCTACACTTTTATTCTCTGGCATCACTTAACCGGGGGACTACAAAGGCGATGGGCGAATAAACCTTTGGAGACATTTACTGATGCTTTGGAGGCTTTTCGTACAGCGATGTCTTTTCGTTTTTTCACTTGGCTAACGCAGAATATTGATGTCTTTTTAGCTCACAAAGCGGCTTTGGGCTACATTTGGACTTGAAATTTGTTTAAGTTCCACTAATCAGGCTCTTGGATAAAAATAAGAAAATTTTTCTTATTTTTTTAACTTGTTGATTTATAATTACTGGTAGACAAGAGATTTAGCCCCAGGGCAGAAAAGTTGGGCTAGTCCTTTTCCCTAACCATAAACAGAAACAATTCAACACCCCCAGGTAATTGACCGATTAATTTTCGGAAAATGGGGTATGGGGTGTGCCTGGTGATGAAGACAACACAAGTAAGTTCCGATTTACAGATATGACATTTCTAGAAGATTCTTTGAGTTTTGAGCAATCCTTATCAATCACGCGTGATTTAACAGGTTCCGACGATTTAACTGTATCGAAGGAAACTTCTCCCTTAGGAGTCCTGAACTCTGACCCCTCCCCATCTACAGTCTCCTCTGAGGCCCCCACGGTTCCAGTCTCCCCTGCTGCTACGAGTCAAGTGGTCTTTCCCGCTTCCCTCAGTATTGACTCTTCTGGTTATCTCACCAGTCCAGCGCCTGGTCCCGCCTCTGTACCCACCGCTGCCCCCGTCACCAGCAGTCCAGCGTTGGGTCTTGCCTCTGTACCCACTGCCGAGGGAGGGGATTCGAGGGTTAATCAGGACAATCTCAACCAGAAAACTGGAGAAAATCGGCAGGCTAACTCTCCCATACCAGTAGTTGATCGGGGGGATTTTTATTGGGCAGACGGTCAGCCAGTAAAACTACTACAGCGCAATACTCAAATAACTCTGACCCTGACCGACCGGGCAACCAGACTAAACGATCTATTGGCAGCCGGTCAAATCCTAGAAGGGCTGAAATTAGAGAAAAACGTCTCCCAGAATACCTACATACTAAGCAGTAAGACAGCGACTGCCATTGATATCGCCCAGATCGAAGCCAGATTAGGGGAAATCCCCGGGGTTCGAGTAGCCCCAGTTTATCAGTCTCCCTTGACTAACACTTGGCTAGTGGCCACCAACGAAATAATTGTTTCCTTGCGGCCAGGGTTAAAGGCTCAAGAGGTTTTCGGGAATGATTCCCGTTTTGCCAGTTATCGCAGCCTATTGGGAACATCCGACCAATTTGTCGTGACTCTCCAAGAAGGACTTCCTAACCTAGCTACTGCTAATGCCCTTCAGTCCGATAGAAGCTTTCAGTGGGCAAGTCCCAACTTCTACCAACAACGGGAGCGATTTTTTATTCCCAACGATCCTCTTTTCGGCAACCAATGGCATCTCAATAACACGGGACAAGTAGGAGGGACACCCGATGCGGACGTAGATGCCCCAGAAGCTTGGGATGTAAATGCGGGGGGTAGCAGTAACGTGGTTGTTGCTGTAATCGATGATGGAATGCAGTTAAACCATCCCGACCTGCAACTATTCATCAATACAGGGGAAATTGCCGGTAATGGCATTGATGACGATAGCAACGGTTGGATCGATGATGTGAACGGCTGGGACTTTACCAGTGGTGGCATCGGAGACAATAACCCAGGGCCTAGTGTCCCCGATGATGCCCATGCCACCGCCGTCGCTGGAGTAGCGGCAGGTCGGGGCAACAACACACTGGGAGTGACGGGGATGGCCTATAACTCCCGATTACTGCCCGTGCGGATTTTCTTGGGAGACTCTGCCACCAGTGACGCTAATATCGCCTCGGCCATTTATTATGCCGCCGGTCGCACGGCTTCGGGTACTGGCACTTGGCGTGCAGGGGATATTCTGAACAACAGTTGGGGTGGTGGTGGCTTCAGCAGTGCCATCTCCAGTGCCTTTACCTGGGCTAGTACCAGCGGGCGCGATGGCAAAGGGGCAATTTCCTACATTGCCACAGGTAACGGTTTTGGGGCTCCCGTTAGTTTTCCTGCCAATCTCTCCAGTACCATACCGGGGGTAATTGCCGTCGGTGCGAGTACCAACCTCGACCAGTTGGCCAGCTATAGTAACGTCGGACCGCAAGTGGATTTCGTTGCCCCTAGCGGTGGTCCCACTTATGGCGGTACAGCTAATATTGTTACCACAGACCGGACGGGTGCCGATGGCTATAACAGCACCTCCGACTATACCACTACTGGCGCGGATGGGTTTAGCGGCACCAGTTCCGCCACTCCTCTAGCGGCAGGAATTGGGGCATTGATTCTGGCACAAGATCCCAACCTGACGGCCGCCCAAGTGCGGGGTTTAATGCGGAACACCACGGACTTGATTGGTCCGGTTGCCTACGATAACAAGGGTTTTAACACCCAATACGGTTACGGTCGCGTCAACGCTAACACTGCTATCCGAGGAGTAGGTATCGCAGAAATTCAGGTTCTGCAAGATCGAACCAATATTGCCGATAATACGGGCAGTTTCAGCTTTGCGGCCGGTGTAGGTCAAACCCAAACCCAAACCTTCCGGGTTCGCAACCAAGGCACAAAAGATTTAACCCTCGGAGCCATTTCCCTAGGTGGTGGTTCGGGTTTTAGCTTGGCTTCCAGTTTTACGGATACAACCCTCAGTGTCGGTGAGTCCACCACCTTCTCGGTAAATTTTTCTCCCACGACAACGGGAACTTTCAGCAATACCATTAGCTTTACGAATAATGATGCCGATGAGAGTACTTTTAACTTTACCCTTAACGGCACGGGCTTAAACAGTAAGAGCTTCAGTAACCCTAACCCGATTACTATTCCTGATAGTGGTTCCAGTACCCCCTATCCTTCCACTATTAATGTTTCAGGCTTGAGCGGTAATATTAATAGCCTGAAAGTAACCCTGACAAACCTGAGCCATACTTATCCCGA
>NZ_JASJFE010000949.1:0-4813 GCF_030067735.1 Microcystis sp. M53598_WE2
CACTTTATTTAAGTGTAGATCAAGAAGTGATTCTAACGGTGACGGAGCGAGATGCAAAAGCCTATCGTTCAACGCCGAAGGTTTTAGCTCAACAAGCTTTACAAAAAATTCAGGTTGCTATCGCTCAATATCGCCAAGATCGAAAACCCGAACAACTACTTAAGAACATCATTTATACGGTTATAGCCACCTTTGCTTTCTTGATTATTAGCTTTGCAGTTATCAAAATTTCAGGGAAGCTATTTCCCTTTATTAGACGTTTGATTGAATCCTTGACACCGGGCATTCAAATCGGGAATGTTGAGATTATATCTTCCTCTAATATAAGCTTTTTTTGGCTGCGAGTTCTTCGGATAATTCGCTTACTTGTTCTCTTTTTATTATTATTTAATTATGCAACATTTGTACTTCGTTTATTTCCCTGGACAAGAGTTTTTGGCGAGAGTATTTTAGGTTATTTTTATCAATCATTAGAATTGGTTTTATCGTCCATTGGCCAATATCTTCCCAATGCCTTTATTATTGCCATAATCATTTTTATAACCTACTACTTAATCGGGCTAATCAAGCCCTTTTTTACAGCAATAGAAAGAGGAAATCTGGTTATTCCTGGTTTTTATACTGATTGGGCTAAACCGACTTACAATATCCTATTAGTCATAATTATTGCCATAGCAGCAATAGTTGCTTTTCCCTATTTGCCCGGTTTTGATTCCCCTGCTTTCCGAGGTGTTTCTGTTTTTCTAGGTCTTCTTTTATCCCTTGGTTCTACTTCGGCGATCGCCAATGTTATTGGGGGAATTATTCTTATCTATACCCGTGCCTTTCGCATCGGAGATCACATTCAGGTAGGAGAGGTAATTGGCGATCTAATTGAAAAAAACTTCCTAGTCATTCGCATTTGCACTCCCACTAATAAAATCATTACTATTCCTAACTCATCTTTATTAAGTAGTAATGTGATTAACTTTAGTATTTCCTCGCGGGAATTAAACAGAAATCTAATTATTCAGACAACGATTACCCTAGGGTACGATCTGCCTTGGCGAAAAGCCCACAAAACCTTAATTGAAGCTGCTCTAGAAACTGTGCATATTCTCAAAGAACCCGCACCTTTTGTCCTGCAAACTAGCCTAGATAATTTTTACATCAGTTATCAATTAAACGCTTACACTAACCAACCCAATTTGATGGTAATAATTTATTCAGAACTCCATCAAAATATTCAAGACAAGTGTAATGAAGCTGGGATTGAGATTCTCTCTCCCAGTTACACCTCCCTACGAGATGGAAATACAACAACCATTCCCGAAAATTATTTACCTTCCGATTATGTTGCGCCTCCCTTTCGTGTTCAATCTTCAGACAATCAAGAAAACAACACATTATGATACTAAATCCGTTTTTAAGCACTCACTGTTGGCGGATTATTAATATAATGTTAATTGAGCTTAGAAGGAGATAAATCAATGACGGCATCCTAGGAGCAAGACTTTGGACTTTGGTCCGAACAAATGGCTGATTTATTAGCCTCCAGTCGGTTTTCCGAGTGGATATTGAGAATTTAGTCGAAGAGGTACGGGATTTGTCGAAACGGGAGCGCAATCGCTGATTGTCTAGGGTGCATTAGGCGGCTACCAATTCTGTTAAAAAAACAAAATCAACAATCTGCACGCCACGCACTAACTTTATCATTAAATTGGTGCGCTTTGATTATAATAAAATGCCTCGTAAGCTTAACTACTATAAGAATTCATCTTTCTATCGTATTGAGGACGACAGGGACTGCCCCAAGCAACCTTTTGAGCGGGAATATCGGCAAATACACTACTTCTTGCCCCAATAACAACATTAGAGCCAATTTTTACCCCCGGAGCCAAAAAACAATCGGCCGCGATCCATGTACCATTACCAATGAGGATGGGAGTGGTTTTTAAGCTGAAAGAGCGATCGCAGGGATCGTGACTGCCAGTGCAAAGATAACATTTTTGAGAAATCACACAATGACTGCCGATGGTAACGTTATCTAAACTATAAATCACCACATCATCGCCAATCCAAGTATAATCGCCGATCGCCACTTTCCAAGGATAAGTAACCCTTGCCGTCGGGCGAATTTTCACCCCAAGGCCGATTTTAGCCCCGAATAGTCGCAAAATAGCGCAGCGAAAGCTGTCCATTTGGTGCAAACTGAGGGGAAAAAGAATTCCCTGTACTAACCACCAAAGTAGGATAATCGGATGAGAACGACCGCGCTCAAACCAAGATTGATCGTAGGTACGCAGATCTAGCCACGCTTCCTCATCGGTGCGGATTTCTGGGGACATAGGACTTATTTAATCATTTCCGCGGGTTGAGGTTCCGAGGGTTTAACCGGGGGATTAGCATGGGCATTAACGTTTAATTTACCGCCAAATTGCCGTAATTCGTACAATTTAACCCCTATTTGGTATTCGTACTGACTCAAAAGACGACCGTAGATATAACCAGCTTTGCCATCCAAGAAACCGAGACGGATAACATAAAAGAGAATAAAGCGCAGCAGCGGTTTAAAGGGCAATTTTACCCAAATTTTCTTTAAAAAACGTTTTCTCTGCACCGCATCACCGAACAGGTTCGCTCCGATCGTGCCGCTTTCGTCATTACCCGTGAGAATATTGTAATAAACTCGCGCCTCCCAGTTGGAATAACGATTATGTCTTTCTAACCAATGATAGATATCGCGGAAATCGATGTGCAGCATATCATTTTTCAGATATCCCACCTTGCCATCGAGGATAACGTGTTCGTGAACCTCGTTATCTCCCGTGTTGGGGATATCTTCGGTGTTTAAATTCTCGTATCTGCCCGACTTATGTTTAAATAAGCGCAGATTCCAGTCGGGATACTTGCCACCATAACGAATCCATTGTCCGAGGAAGAAGACGCGACGATTGAGATAATAACCGTTATAGTTGGGATCTTGGATCACGCTGGCGATTTCGTCCCATAGTTCGGGGGTGATTCTCTCATCACAATCGACGATTAATACCCATTCATTGCGAAAAGGCAGATTATCGAGGGACCAGTTTTTCTTTTTCGGCCAACGACCATTAAAATAAAATTGGACTACATTAGCCCCATAGTTTGTAGATATTTCGATCGAGCGATCGCTACTTTGGGAATCGACGACAAACACTTCATCAGCCCTAGCAACACTCTCTAAACAGGCGGGAAGGTTAGATTCCTCGTTTTTGGCGGGAATCAACACCGAAACGGGAATTTTTTCTGATTGACTAAACATTGGTACACTGTGGCTAGGTAGAGTGTTCGCATCTTTCCTTAAAACCCTTAGTCACTCAGAAAGCGAGAACTAGGACTTAAGATTTTTTTTAATCTTACTATACCTTATTCGGTTTTTTACCTTATCCCTAGGCTTGAACCTAAGAGAGAGACTCCTAGAGACTTGCATATTCTCCCAGAAAATAGTGAAAAATTTGATCGCTAATTTCTAACTGCGAAATAGACGACTATACTGGGTTTCGTGGTTCATACTGGCAAAACTTAGCCCCCAACTCCAACTGCTCAGGTTTTCATCGGCTAAACTGATAATATCTGCTGTTGCTGTTAATAAACTGGGCTGTAAACCGATCAGAAGGGATTGTCCTAGGGTTTGCCCTAGGGGAATTAAACGCAATCCTGCATTGATTAAATTACTTGCCCAACTGTGTAAATAGCCTAAAACCGCTAATTCTTCGCCAATTTGCCAATGACTTGCCCCGATCGCAAAAGCGGTGGCATAATTAGCCTGTTCTGGTAGATTATCTCTGGCCGGCGCTAACTCCCGCAATAAGTTTAACAGCGATCGCCCCATTTGCCAGCTTTGTTGTCTTAATTCGGCCGTTTCCCGCGTTGCCGATAACCAATTATCCCAATAATTAAGTTTTGTAAAATCCTCTTGACAAAAACAACGATATACCCTTACCAAAACAGCCGTTTCTAAGCGAATCGAGCCTTGACAAAGCGATCGCTCTAACCAATCATTTAAGCTGGCACTATTGGAGATAATCCCCTTTTCGACGAGGGTTTCTAGCCCTTCGGAATAACTATAGGCCCCCACGGGTAAAATGGGACTAGCCAATTGTAATAAACACAAAAGTTCTTTTTGATCGAGCATAGAAAACCGAGAAAATTGTCCTTAACACAATTAGGGAAATGCTTGGCGCTTCCGTATGTAGATCGAGCCTGTAGAAAGCGGCACTCTGTGAATTATACCGTGGTTAATAGCCACAATTATAAACTACTATACTTATGTCCTCACGAGAACAGCATTTTCTGAAAATAAATCTTGTCGTTCTCCTCTTGATTTTAGCTTTGATTGCTGGGGTTGATCGGGAAAAATTACACTCTAGTCTTTTATTTTATCCTCCCGCTACTCCCCCAACTCCGCTCGCTGGTTTATTAACCCATTCTTTTCAATTGCTTTGTTGTCTGCCCCCGATTGTTTGCCTTTTTAGTTATACTTTGTTGTCCCGCAAGACAAGTTTCAATAATTCTGACAATTTTTTACTTTTTTCTGGCATAATAACGGGACTTTTTGCCATCAATGAAATCTTCAGAATTCATATCATTCTCCTCTATTTTAATATTCCCAAATTCTTGACTATCTCTGTTTATGCCCTCGCAATTCTGATTTATGGTTTAGCATTTTGGCGGCGAATAAGACAAACTTATTACCAAATTTTAATCATCGCTTTAGCACTTTTAACTTTTGCGATCGCTATCGATTTTCTCCAGATTAAAAATCAAGGTTTTGCTAGTCTAAGTGAAGGAA
>NZ_JASJFE010000286.1:0-4301 GCF_030067735.1 Microcystis sp. M53598_WE2
GCAAAACGGAGAATAAATAATCAGTTTTTAATAACTGGATACTGATCACTGAACATCTAAATCAAGTTAAAATATCCGCTCCTAACATCCGTTGATATTTAGCTTCTAAAGCTTGTTTCAAATTGGGCAAAGTGATTAAATGGGGATCATCTAACATAATTTTTTCGGCGGCATCTCTTGCCAAAACTAACACCTCTTGATCCTCGACTAAACTAGCGAGGGCAAAATCTGGTAAACCCGATTGTCGTTGTCCTAAAACTTCCCCCGGACCGCGAAATCGCATATCCATTTCCGAGATAAAAAAGCCGTCTTGGGATTGTTCCAAAACCGTCAATCTTTGACGGGAATTAGCACTATTACTGCCACTTAAAAGTAAACAATAGGATTGATGGGAACCTCTGCCCACGCGCCCCCGTAATTGATGCAATTGTGAAAGGCCAAAACGTTCGGCATTTTCAATTAACATCACCGTGGCATTGGGAACATCCACCCCCACTTCGATAACCGTAGTTGAGACAATAATTTGCAGAATATTATCGCGAAAAGCTGTTAAGATTTCCTCTTTTTCGGCGGAACTCATGCGACCATGGAGTAAACCGATATTAAAATTGGGAAAAATCTTTTCTGATAAATTTTGATATTCTTCCACCGCAGCCCTAACATCTAATTTTTCCGATTCTTCAATCAAGGGAAAAATCACATAAGCTTGTCTGCCTTGGGCAATTTCACGCCGAATTAAATCATAGGCAGCCCTTCTTTGATTTCCATTTAAAGCAGTGGTTTGAATCGGTTGTCTGCCGGGGGGTAATTCGTCAATTTGACTCACATCCAAATCCCCATGCAGGGTTAAAGCTAAAGTACGGGGAATCGGTGTTGCTGTCATGGTTAAAACGTGGGGAGACTCTCCTTTGCTTAATAATCTTGCCCTTTGTTGTACCCCAAAGCGATGCTGTTCATCAATAACAACTAAACCTAATTTGCGGAAATTAACTGCATCTTGAATTAGGGCATGAGTTCCCACTAAAAGTGGTAATTCTCCTGTCTCTAATTGGGCGTGAATTTCTCGCCGTTTAGCAGTTTTTGTGGAACCAGTTAATAATTCTACGGGTAAATGTAAGAGATTAAACCAGCTAACTAACTTACGATAATGTTGTTCTGCTAAAACTTCCGTGGGAGCCATTAATGCCGCTTGATAACCGGATTGTAGGGCTGCTAAAATAGCATAAACTCCGACAATTGTTTTGCCAGAACCCACATCCCCCTGCACAAGACGATTCATCGGGGTGCTAGAATCTAAATCCTCTAAAATTTCTTCAATAACTCGTTTTTGAGCATTAGTTAATTGAAAGGGAATTATCTGATTAAATCGATCAATTAATTGACCCTTAGCACTAAAAACAGCACTTTTCTGTGTCTGACGATACTGTTGCCGCCGCCGCAGAAACCCCAATTGTAAAAAGAAGAATTCATCAAAGACTAATCGCCGTCGCGCTTGACTTAGAATCTCGGCATTATTGGGGAAATGAATGTTAGTAATTGCTGTTTTTAAATCGATTAATCCGTATTGTTTTCTTAGACCGAAAGGTAGGGGGTCTTTTATCGCCTCTACTGCCCCAAAAGCGGCGATTACAGTCTTCCTAATTAGGTCGGCGGGTACTCCATCGGTGAGGGGATAAACCGGCAGAATACGCCCGATTTTTAAGGACTCAATACTTGCCCCAGAACTGTCTAATAGTTCAAATTCAGGATTTTCTAAAGTTAACCCATATTTACCCGCTTTGACTAAACCACTAACCGCCACCACCGAACCCACCAGATAGAGTTTTTTTTGTCCTTCTTGCCAAGCACGATTAGTATAGCGAGTTCCCGCATAAAAACGGTTTAATTTTATCTGTCCACTGCGATCCTGTAAGAGCAATTCAAAGATAGCTAACTTGGTATTTTTGGGGCTAGTAAAACAATTACAGCGCTTGACATTCCCCACTAAAGTTACCGTTTCCCCCTCGGTTAAATTAGCGATATTGACTTGACGACTGTAATCAATATGATCCCGGGGATAATAATATAATAAATCTTCAACTTTGTGGAGGTTTAATTTTTCTAAAAGACCAGCTTTTCTCTCTCCCACTTCCGCTAGATATTTCAAGGGTTGTTCGAGGGTAACTTGCCGTGGAGAAATAGCCTTTGCCGTGATGGGAGTGGTATTAATAATTTTCGCCGCAGCTGGTTCTTTTGGGGTGGGGGTTGCTTCTAAAGTTTGCCGTAATTGTTGTAAAAAATTGCGAGTTTCGGTGACTAATTGTTGTCTTTGTCTGGGATTAAACTGGGAATATTGGGCAAATTTTTGGGCTAATTCTCGCCAGCGATTTCTCTCACTGGTGGAAATTCCCACGGGAGGATTATCCCCGAAACTAAGACAGAAAAACTCGCTAAAACGGTACTGATTTCCCTGAAGATCGGGATAACCTTTTTCCGCTTCTACAGATAAGGCTTTTTGTAATCTCACCCAGTCGGGTATTTCCCCTTTCATAATTGCCTCTTGATTCCAAATTTCCCAGTATTATGCTTCCCTGATACCCCTGTTTGATGATAACTGATTAATCGTACCAACTACTGCGCCATGCCGCTTCCGCTTGAGCGATAGTATATTCTTTGCGAATACGATGATATTGTTCCCCTAGACGATTTAATTGTTCCCAAAGGGAGCGAATTTGATTTCTTTCGACACTTAAGCGCGTATCAGCAAATTCAAGTTCAGCCATTCGTAGATGAATCGCCGTTACTTTAGTGACTTTGCCACTTGAAAAATCATGATCATCCCCATCATCTTCATCTTCATCTTTTTCTTCCTCTGGTTCAGGGTTTTTAGCTTCCACTAGAATGTTTAACATATTATTTCCTCCACCTAGAAATTGTCCTTCTTCTCCCGCTTGAATTGCCATATCGAGAATTTGACTGGGTAGATGAGGGGGAAGAATATAAGCTTTTTGTAGTTGCTGATTAATTTGTTTAGAGAGATGATTGAGAATCTCGATACAGTTTTTTTCCAGCACTCGACAACAATAAAGTAAAATATCGGGGTTATTAATCTCTCCAGTTGCGGCTAGATTTTCCCGTTTGTCTAGAAAAAGTTTCAAGAAATCGGGGGTGTTAACTGTCTCTGCTGGACTTTTAGAGAATCCTACCCCTGAAAATGCCCCTCGATCGAAGCTCTGCTCGCCCAATTGCTGTAAACTGGCTTTAGCCTCTTGTCCTAGAGCTTTGATCTCCTCTTGTAGTTTCTGACGATTGCTGTGGGAGAGGGACAGAAATTCCCCCCCATAGTAACGGGTACAGATATAATACACTGCCCCGATCGCCTGTTTATAGAGAGATTCACCGAGTAAATCAAGATAAATTCGGTATTTTTCTCGCATTCTTTCGGCTAAATTTGCCACTTCCGTTTCTATGTTCTTTAAATCTTGTTGTAGCTTGTTCAGTCTTCCAGTCATAGAAATTTTACCGAGGGAGAAGTTAGCGATCGGCGAATTCTATTATAGCGACTCACTGTCAGCTATAGCGCCCTGACCAGGGGGAGATGTTCCGACTCGATCGATTGTCAGTTATTTTAGCTATTAGCTTTTCCCGGATCGGCTTTTAGCATTGGTTTTGGCAAAGATAACTGCTATAATCAGGCTAATTAGTAGTAAAACTCTCTATCTCTATATTTTTGCATAGTTTACACCACAAGTCCGGGCATGAAAACCGACAGTATTTTTTATGATCTTTTTCAATTTTATCCGTCAATTTTCTTTGAATTAATCAATCTTTCCCCCAGAGAAGCAGAGAATTACCGCTTTGATTCCGTCGAAATCAAGCAACTAGCTTTTCGTATTGATGGCGTATTTTTGCCCAATATTACCGATCCTAGCATTCCTATTTATTTCTGCGAGGTGCAATTTCAAGATGATCAGAATTTTTATGGCCGTTTCTTTGCTGAAATCTTCCTATATCTCAGTAAAACTGCTTTTAACAATGATTGGCGCGGGGTGGTCATTTATCCCCATCGTCGGGTAGAATCAGATCAGGTTGTACGTTATCAAGACTTATTGACATCTGGGAGAGTGACGCGAATCTATTTAGATGAACTAGATGATATTAATCAAGATTCCCTGGGTATTGCCACCATAAAATTAATTATTGCTAAAGAAAATCAAGCATTGGCAACAGCCAAACAACTTATTGAACGAGTGCGAACTGAATTTACCCAACCGCAAAACCTCCTACAATTAATAGAAACGATCCTTATCTATAAATTACCA
>NZ_JASJFE010000629.1:0-1084 GCF_030067735.1 Microcystis sp. M53598_WE2
CGGCAACTTGGGGAGAAATTTCCCCGCGCAAAAGACGATCAACTTGGCAGGTAATCGGTACATATAAATTTTTTTCTTGGGCAATTCTCATCAAAACTTCTGTGGTATTTATTCCCTCGGCAGTTCCCTCTAACTTCCCTAAAATCTCAGGCAAAGATAAACCTAAAGCTAATTGATAACCCACTTGATAATTGCGAGATAAAGGACTATTACAGGTGGCTAATAAATCCCCTAAACCCGATAAACCGAAGAAAGTTTCTTGACAACCTCCTAGACAAGTTCCCACCCGAACTATTTCCGGTAAAGCGCGAGTTAACAGGGCAGATTTGGCATTAGTACCTAACTGTAAACCATCGCAAACCCCAGAAGCGATCGCCATGACATTTTTGAGAGTGCCACCTAACTCAGTCCCCAAGGGATCGCTATTAAGATAAACCCGAAAAGATTCCCCAGATAATAATTTTTGTAACAATATTGCTGCTTTTTGCAGATAACTTGCTACCACCGTGGCAGCGGGTAAACCTTGATTAATTTCTTTAGCTAAATTGGGACCGGAAAGAACCACAAGGGGATTAGCGGGAAAAGCTTGATTCCACAGATGAAAAGGGGTACGAGTGGTGATTGGCTCTAATCCTTTAGTAGCGGTGACGATAATTATGCGAGAATTTAATTGTAATTGCTGTAATTTTTCGATCGTGGGAACAACTCCTTTAATCGAAACTGCTGAAATAATTACCTCAGTATCTGCTATAATAGCCCCTAAATCTTCCCCAGTATGACGCGACCAAACCCTAACAGCTAAGTGATTAAGTCTAGCCAAATTAGCGAGAGTTTGTCCCCAAATTCCCCCACCTATAACCGTAATTTTCTTGGCATTTTCTAACAACTTTTATTCCCCTCCTTATTAGTGATCCCTGATCAGTGACTGGTTAGAAATGATTCGATTTGAAGGTTATGAGTCTTAAATGAAATTATTCACCGATTACTGATAAGTAGGTAGGTGTTAAAAGTTGTCAGACACCCCCCTTATCAAGGGGGGCAGGGGGGATCGGCACCCCCCTTATCAAGGGGGGCAGGGGGGATC
>NZ_JASJFE010000402.1:0-3690 GCF_030067735.1 Microcystis sp. M53598_WE2
CTTTTCTTGATGCTAATTCAAATGAATCTCCTTGACATGAAGTTCGGTTTTTTCACGAATCTCGAATGGAAGAAAATATATTTTACTCTCTGCCTCTGTACTTTCTTCTCGAAGTTCAACGCTGCCCTTTCGCCACGTATCGATCCAGATGAGTTTATACCGATTACTTTTCTCTCCATTCAATTCGACTTTATATTCGATAGTTTCACTTTCTTGAAAATTTTCTCCTTTTATCCGTTTTATCTCCCCTCTTACCGATGTATCCACAATATCTTTTATCCCAACACTAACATCCATCCCCCCAAGAGCCTCCCATTGAATATTCACTGTTCGGGCAATTGTACGAGAACGTTTCACGCTGACTTCAACTCCATCCGGCACATACACTTCCTCACTCGCCGCTTCTTCTTGCCGTTGATCCTTTGAAAGTTGTATTGCACCAATCGTCTGTGTATGTTGTTTGTTAGAAGTATTCGTAGCAGCAGGCTGCACAACTTGATTCGATGGTTCTTGTGTTTTAAGCGATGGCGATTTAGCGAACCAACGTCTATAAACAAAAGACCCAATTGCATTAACTATTATAATACCAACTATAATACCAACGAGTAGCTGAAGTAAGGTAAAACCTTTTGTCTGTAGCGAATTGTTCATATCATTAATCGTTCCTTTCTTCATTTTTGAACTGGCGATACCTTTTGCGTTTCTAATCAATTAAATCTCTTGCCAGATAAGGATTTAGTCGATTTATGCCCCCCTATCGAACCATACCAAGTAACGAAGAACCTGAAAACTCACATCTGCTCACTGATCACTGATTGCCTCCTATTGGCACAAACGTTGATAAACTGTGGCCAAAGCTTGGACATCACCGACGTTACCCGGGAAAAGAACCACAGGTAGATTAGGAAAGAGATGATGATCGGCTGCTGTACGGACCATGGAGACACCGGGGAGAATCTGACCGAGTAAACGGGCCGATTGCAGACTTAAACCCGTACTTAAGACATCATTCGAGGTAATTCCACCTTTACTGATTAAAAAACTGATGTCACTGGGTAAACCCTTAACAATGTCCATTAACAGGGTGGAGACGACAACCCCAAAATCAAGGCGTTTCTGCACAGAGGCAAAGGTTAACTCTTGCCGACTGGTATAGATCACGGGGGTTTGTTTATTTTTGTGAATAAGCTTGACTTTTTCCAGAGCTTGTGCTAGGGGTTGCTCTCGTTGCTCAGGACGATCGCGCAATGCCGTCACATCGATTTCGACTCCGACGGTGTTGGGTTGTTGAAGCAGTTTATCTAATTGTTGGCTAGTTTTTTTGACGTGGGAACCGACGATAATTGCCCCGGCTTCCCCCGTGGGCTTATACTTACCCATAGATTCGGGTGCGATCGGTTGAGTTCCTAAATTAGCCAAAGAAGTTAAAATACTGGCGGCACTACGGAATAAAAATTTTTTTCCCTCCCCTGCGGCGGTTAAAATATCTTCAGCAAAGCGATCGAGATCCGCTTGAGTTTCCCCATCTACCACCCCACATTGATTATTTTTGAGCTTTTGCAGTCGTTCTAAACTACCTTGACGGATATCTGCCAGTAAAAATCTTTCCACATCATCTGCTTTAATTTTACCTTGCGTTTTCTCCTCCACATAATCCGGCAGATAACTGTAGTGGTAGGCAAAAACCGAATCGCGAGCAAATTCCGTCTCGTGGACGGGAGTGGGAACGCCATCGATGATTAAATAGTGAATACTATCACGGGTGATTCTACCTCCCTCAAAAAAGGCTGGAATCAGGAAATGTGCATCAAAACCGCCCAATTCTTCGGCAATAACATCAGTTTCGATCGGATAATGCCCGCGCAGGGTAGAATCGGAACGACTAACCACCAAAAAATCCTCGATTCCCTCTTTAGTTAAGGCAGTTTTCAGGTTATGACAGACTTCTCTGGTGACAGACTCGGCTTTTTCGGGGGTTAAAGCGCGAGTATTGGTCAAAACAAAGAAAATTGGCGCATTATCTGCCAATCCCAAGCGGAGAGTATCTTCATCCCACCGCATCAATAACAGACAACTATGGACTGTTTGGGAACCTGTCGGGTCGTCATCTAAGACTATAATTTTAGGTCTATTATTGCTCATATATTTTTTATCAGGATGGGAGGGACGGGGGAATCAAGAGAATCTGGTTAATAGTTTATCGGGTTCTGGTTCCCCATTAAAGTCGTCCCCTCCGCAAGCAACCGCTATCAATCTTGATCACAATCTGTCCAATATAGGATAAGCTATACCATGATTCATACAGTGACGAAGTTGAGCGCGGGAGACTTCCCTTTGAATACGTTAATTCACCCCACTGCGGTTATCCATCCGTCGGCAAAACTTGATCCCAAGGTTAAAGTTGGTCCCTATGCTGTGATCGGGGCCAATGTGGAAATTGAAGCTGATACAATTATTGATGCCCATGTGGTCATTGAGGGTCCGACCAAAATTGGCAAGGGTAATCATATTTTTTCCGGGGCTGTTATTGGTAATGAACCACAGGATTTAAAGTATAAAGGTGGCGAAAGTAGCGTGGAAATTGGTGATCATAACCAAATTCGCGAGTTTGTCACGATTAATCGCGCCACGGATACGGGAGAAGTTACCCAAATTGGCAGTAATAATTTATTAATGGCCTATGTTCACGTTGCCCATAATTGTATTTTGCAAGATAACATTATTATCGCTAATAGTGTCGCCTTGGCAGGTCATGTCCAGATCGAATCAAAAGCAGTTATCGGGGGAGTTTTAGGAGTACATCAATTTGTTCATATTGGCAAAATGGCCATGTTAGGAGGAATGAGTCGTATTGATCGCGATGTTCCCCCTTTTACTTTAGTGGAAGGCAATCCCTGTCGGGTGCGAACTCTTAATTTAGTCGGTTTACAAAGGGCCGGTTTTACCGATGAAGATCTAGCTTTACTGAAAAAAGCTTTTCGGATTATCTATCGTTCTAATATAAATCTTCAGGAGGCTTTAGAACAAGTTTCTCTCTTAACCGATAACCCCCATGTTCAACATCTCTGTCAATTTTTACAATCCTCTACCACGGGAGAAAAACGCCGCGGTTTAATTCCGGGGAAATAATTTATTGATTGAGGAACAGGGAGTGGGGAGTGGGAATTATGAATGATGAATGATGAATTATGAATTGGGGAGCGGGAAGAAAAAGCGTTCGACAAAAGCTCACCCCGAAGTCTGTCTTCTCAATCCTGACTCCTATCTCCTATCTCCAGCAATCCTGTCTCCTGAATTCTTTTATTATCAAATAATTATCCAAATGCGTATATTTATTAGTACGGGTGAGGTATCGGGTGATTTACAGGCAGCGATGCTGATTGAATCCCTTTTTAAACTAGCTAAAACCCAGGCAATTGAGTTAGAAATTTTTGCTTTAGGTGGCGATCGCATGGAGTTAGCCGGAGCAAAAATGTTGGGTAAAACCACTCGACTGGCTGCCATGGGATTAATTGAATCTATCCCCTTTATTTTGCCAACCTTACAACTACAAAAACGAGCAAAAGAGTTTTTTAAAGATCATCCCCCTGATATCATTATTTTAATTGATTATGTGGGGGCAAATGTGGCGATCGGTCAGTCGGCTAAAAAAATTATTCCCGATGTCCCAATTATTTATTATATTGCCCC
>NZ_JASJFE010000830.1:0-3395 GCF_030067735.1 Microcystis sp. M53598_WE2
GCAAAAGGCAGCTTTGTTCTCCCCACTTCCCCACACCCCACACCCCACACCCCACACCCTGTCCCCACGAAAAACTTTTTCAGCAGACCCTATTTATGGGGATTGATCAGACCATTTGCGCTTGATTTAAGAATTCTTGCAATTCTTCTCCTTCGATTACTTCGGTGGTCAAAAGATTAGCGGTAATGGACTCTAATAAATTGCGATTGTGACTGAGAATTGCTAGGGCTTTTTGGTAACTAGCGTCGATAATTTGTTTAACTTCTTCATCGATCGCTTTGGCCGTATTTTCCCCGATCGAACGGCGGGGACTACCCTGATTATTACCTAAAAAATTAGCCTGTCCTGTTTTATCGTAGGCTAGGGGTCCCAGGGATTTACTCATACCATACATTGTCACCATTCTTTCAGCAATATCCGTCGCCCTTTGTAAATCATCGGAAGCGCCATTAGTGACACTGCCAAAGATTAATTCTTCGGCTGCCCGACCGCCCAATAACATAGTAATTTGTTCCTTAAATTCGGTTTCTGTCATCAAAAAACGGTCTTCCGTGGGAATTTTCAGGGTATAACCCAAAGCGGATAAACCCCGGGGAACGATGGAAATTTTCTCCACCCGACCACCTCCCGGCATGACAGCACCGACTAAAGCATGGCCAACTTCGTGATAAGCGACGATTTTCTTTTCTTTTTCCGATAAAACGCGACTTTTCTTTTCTAAGCCAGCGATAACTCTTTCTATCGCCTCTTTAAAGTCAATTTGACTGACTTTTTCCCGATTATTGCGGGCAGCCAAGAGAGCAGCCTCATTGACGAGGTTGGCTAAATCGGCACCAGCAAAACCGGGGGTTTGGGTGGCGATCGCTTTGAGGTTAACATCTTCACCCATCTGGACTCGTTGGGCGTATATTTCCAAAATTGCCAATCTTCCCGCTAAATCGGGACGATCCACCAAAACTTGGCGATCAAAGCGCCCCGGACGCAATAAAGCGGCATCAAGAGTCTCTGGGCGATTGGTGGCGGCTAAAACGATGACGACGGCTTCTTTGGGGCTAAAACCGTCCATTTCTGTCAAAAGTTGGTTTAAAGTCTGCTCGCGCTCATCATTGCTGCCGCTAGTTCCCGATCCCGAACTTCTCGATTTACCGATCGCGTCCAATTCATCAATAAAAATGATGCTAGGGGCATTTTTCTTCGCTTGGGCAAATAGATCCCGCACCCGGGCTGCCCCGGTCCCGACAAATAATTCCACGAATTCCGAGGCCGAAATGCTAAAAAACGTCACTCCCGCTTCCCCCGCGACCGCTTTCGCTAAGAGAGTTTTCCCCGTCCCCGGCGGTCCGACTAAGAGAACACCCTTAGGAATACGCGCCCCAATTTTATTAAAGCGCTCGGCATCCTTGAGAAATTCGACGATTTCCTTTAACTCGGTTTTTGCTTCCTCGGCCCCGGCCACATCACCGAAGGTAATCGGATATTTTTCGCCGTCTCCGTAAACTTTAGCGAGATTTTTGTTAAAAAGCAGCGATTTACGGGTGTCATCGTTGCGATAGAACAGAAACTGCATGGCGGCGACTAAAATTAAGGGAGGAACCACCCAAGCGAGGAGAGTGGTGATCCAACTGTTTTCGGCCACAGGAATCGCCTCGAAGATTACGCCTTTTTGCTGTAATAGTTGGGGTAATTGGGGGTTATAAACTGGAATCGTGGCAAAGACTCGTCTGGAGACTAGATTACTGCTTGGTTTGCTTGCCAGAGAACTAGAATCACCGTGAAAGGGATTACTTGATTCTGGGGGATTAACGGGGGGATTACCCGGAATAGCCAGGGATTCTAAAGGATTTTTTAATTGATAATAGATGACTTGATTGCCAATTCTGACCTTACTGATGTCGCCCCGTTCCACTTTACTGATAAATTCGCTGTAGGGTTCGAGGGTAATATTGGACAATTCTGAGGGACGAGGGATAAGAAAATAGCCTAAAACGGCAACACCAGAACAAATGATCAGGATTTTGCCTAACAGAGGCAAACGCGACCAGGAAAATTGATTATCTTCTTGATTAGTCATAATTTTTAGGGTGGGTCAGAGTGAAAATGCAAAGTTCATACTAACAATTCCCTGTCTCGATCGCCTTACCGATGGGATAGGATAGAGGATGGAATACTTGGTAGCGAGCGAGCGACAAACGAGAGAAATCCCATGAATTTAGTTAGCTTAGAGAACTTTCTCGATAACACTTCTTTTTTAGTCCTGTTTTTAACCATGCTGGTTTATTGGGCCGGGGCAGCCTTTCCTAGCATACCTTTGTTGCCCGGCCTGGGCAGCACGGGAGTGGCCATCGCTAACCTCTGTATCGCCGCTTTATTGGGGGCGCGCTGGTTAGAAGCGGGTTATTTCCCCATCAGCAATCTTTACGAATCTTTATTCTTTCTCGCTTGGGGTGTAACTGCGGTTCATTTAATTGCTGAGTACACTAGCCGCAGTCGCCTGGTGGGGGTGGTGACGACTCCTGTAGCCATGGGGATTACTGCTTTTGCCACTTTGTCCTTACCCGGGGAAATGCAAACTTCGGCGCCCTTGGTTCCGGCTTTAAAATCGAATTGGTTGATGATGCACGTTAGCGTCATGATGTTAAGTTATGCTGCTTTGATGGTGGGTTCCCTGATGGCGATCGCTTTTCTGATCGTCACTAGAGGTCAAAATATCGAGTTAAAAGGCAGTTCCGTGGGTACGGGAGCCTATCGTCTGCAAAATAAGTTATCTACCACTCTTTCTGCCCCAATTTTCATGGAAACGGCTAACGGTGGCACAACCGCCCTTTTAACTCCCACCTTAACAGCGATGGCGACTCTTTCGCCCCAACGTCTTAGCTTGGCGGAAACCCTCGATAATATCAGTTATCGGGTCATCGGTCTCGGTTTTCCCCTTCTCACTATCGGTATCATCGCCGGGGCAGTTTGGGCCAATGAAGCTTGGGGTTCCTATTGGAGTTGGGACCCGAAAGAAACTTGGGCGCTAATCACTTGGTTAGTGTTTGCCGCTTATCTCCATGCCCGCATTACCCGGGGATGGCAGGGAAGAAAACCGGCTATTCTAGCTGCCAGTGGTTTTGTTGTGGTTTGGGTATGTTATTTAGGGGTGAATCTTTTAGGTAAAGGTCTTCATTCCTACGGCTGGTTTTTCTAAATCAGTTATAGGGGTGGGTTGTGGGGTGTGGGGTGTGGGAAGAATAAATAAAAATAATCTTCTGACGACCGACGACCGACTCCTAACCCCACCAACAAACTTTTTGCCGCAAACCATAAATAATTATAAGTAGGGAGGCACAATTATTTGTAGGATGGGTTAGCGGTAGCGTAACATAATCTGGCGTTGGGTTTCATGCTTCAAC
>NZ_JASJFE010000979.1:0-2855 GCF_030067735.1 Microcystis sp. M53598_WE2
ACTTGCTTTATACTTTATGTATAATGGGAATCCGTGCGCCCATATATATAGGGTTTTTGAGGGAAAATAAGAGAGAAAAAAATAGACTCAAAAATCGGGTTGGGTAGGAAGAGGATAAAGGTATGAAGACGGAAATTTTCTCTCCCCGACAAGGATTAAACAAAGCATTTCTGAGAGTCAAACCGAATCTTTGTCAGGTAGAGAAGTTTCAAGTATTCTTACACACAAAAACGATGATCGGGGAGTTCAATATATCGGAAAATGGGGGGGATAACCCAAAAAAATCATTGTTAAATCATGTTAAGTCCCGTAGAAACGATTAAAATTCTCGAAAATCATCCCGATCGCACTTTTCCAGCTGGTGAGGTTATTTTTGTCGATGGCACGGAGGGCGAGTTAATGTACGGTATTCTTAGCGGAGAAGTGGAGATGTATATCAAGGGGCAATTGATAGAAACTCTAGAAAAAGGGGATGTATTCGGAGCAGGAGCGCTCCTGCATGGGGATAAACTGCGAGAATCCACAGCTATTGCCAAAACTGATTGTAAATTAGCCTATCTCAATCAACCGCAGTTTTTATTTGCCGTGCAGGAAACTCCCATGTTTGCGATCGAAGTGTTAAGAAGTTATTCCGATCGCTTTCGCAAGTTGAAAAAAATCTTCACCGGTGAAGCATAGAGGAGCAAAGGAAAGCCATCCCCTGAAAACTATTGACCGAAAATCTCACCGATAGTTAAACGGGAACCATTAACCAAATCCCCACCAGAACGCGGTGATTTTCCCGATAATTGCACTTCTTTTAATAATAATAAACCCTCACCCGTCTGCACTACCGGCCCGAAATTTTTCCAGAGAGCCACGATCGATCCCACTTCTCCGCTTAGATGAGAAAGGTCTTTTGTCTGTAATTCTGGAGGAAGTTGACCGAGATCCTCTAGGGGAATAGTGGCCATCACTTTTAGGGGTTGTCCCCGGAAAGTGGTCAGCGCATGAGGATAAAAACCCCGGACTCGATCGTGAATTCTCCGGCCCGAATCTTGCCAGTTGATTAGATAGTCAGATTTTTGAATTAAAGGGGCATAGGTGGCATCGTCGTTATTTTGAGGAATTGGGGTAATTTCTGCTCGATCGAGCTTAGAGAGGGTTTCTAGGAGCAAATCCGCCCCCATTTGTCCTAGGGTTGCTCCCACCTGTTCGGCATTGTCAAAAAGAGCGATCGGGGTGTAGGCTTTCAGTAGCATCGGTCCGGTATCCATGCCCGCATCCATTAACATGGTGGTAATGCCGGTTTCTTTTTCTCCCCTAGCGATGCACCACTGCACGGGGGCTGCTCCCCGATATTTCGGTAAAATTGAGCCATGAACGTTAATACAGCCTAATCTCGGCATCTCTAGAATTTCTGGGGAGAGAATTTGCCCGTAGGCAACCACCACAAAGGCATCCACCCGCGATTGTCTGAGAAAATCTAAGGTTCGAGCGTTTTTTTTGACGCTTTTGGGCTGCAAAACCGGTATTTGCCGTTCTATGGCTATTTGTTTCACCGGTGAGGGGATTAATTGATTGCCCCTTCCCCGGCGCTTGTCCGGTTGGGTAACGACGGCAATTACTTCTATATCGGGATTGGCTAATAATTTTTTTAGGGTGGGAACAGCAAAAGTCGGGGTTCCGAAAAAAACAATACGCATGGGAGAGAGGGGATTTTTCAGTTATCAGTGAGCAGTAATCAGTGAATGTCCACCGAGTTATTAACGGCTAACTATGCCAGACCATTGAATTTTTTTGGCTTTTTCCCGACGATAGGAGAAAAAATGATCCTCTTGTTGATAGGTACAAAAAGGAGCGATCGCAATTTGTTCATCCCGAATTCCTAACTGTTGTAGTTGATGATAAATCACCCGTCGCACGTCTAAGCGCACTTTCCCTTTTTCCTCGTCAGCAAATAAGGGGGAGGGGGACAGGTTCAATAAATTCGCCAGAATTTGGTCGGGATTGGTTTCTTGGGGGAATAAACTTAAACCCACTTCTACGGCAACTTCTGCCTCTACTTGATACACTTCCCCGGCAATTGCCGGCCCCAGGGCCAGCACTAAGTTATCTAAACAACTACCTGAGTTTAATAACTGCTTTACTGCTTTGGGAACTATCCTTTTGGCCGTCCCTCTCCATCCAGAATGAATCGCCACCCCAACACCAGTAGAGCGATCACCTATTAGTACAGGCGTACAATCAGCACTGGCCACCCAAATCCCTTGACCGGAAGCATCGGTGATAATTCCATCCGCTTCGACAATTTCCGGGTTAGTAATCCCTTGGGGATTTAATAGGCGATCGCCATGTACCTGTTTGACGCGATAAACCGGTACATTTGCCCCCAGAGCAGCCGTAAAAGCTTCCGGGGTTTGGGGGTAATAATGACGGGTAAAAAAGCCGTGGGACCAGTCCTCTAGGAGATTACAGGTAAGATAGGGCAATCCTTGCCATATTTGCCATTGCCACAGAGAAGTCCCGGTTAATCGGACATCGATCGCTACATTGGTCACAGTCTAAACCTCTCTTGCTGCATTAATACCTCGTTCTTTCCTATCCTAGTTCTGAGCTTGGCAAACGGCAACCGGAAGATTATTTATATCTCCGGTAAAAATCAAAAATTGTTGTTAGGGTTAGGAGTCAGTAGCCAGTAGTCTCCGATCAGAAAAATAGTAGAGGAGGAACAAGAGAGAGAGCTATCGATGAATTAGAGAGATTATCACCGAATAATCCCCTAAAATCGGCTTCCTTAAACTTATTGTATAATTTGAGTAGAAATTTAGAAGCGTTATCGAAAAAAACACAGGAGGATAGGGAGTTTATTATGC
>NZ_JASJFE010000782.1:0-4334 GCF_030067735.1 Microcystis sp. M53598_WE2
CTATTTCCCATTCTCCTGTCTCCTGTCTCCTATCTCCTGATTTAAGTATAAATACTTGTTGACAACTCATAGTCGTTATGATTACACTTAATTTAGACAAACTCGAAATGAGTACGACTTAGCAATTAGGAGTTGACGATTATGCTACCAAACCGAGAAGGGCAGAGAGTTCCCGATGTCACCTTTCCCGTGCGTCAAAATAATCAATGGGTGAACATCACCAGCGAGGAATTATTCAAAGGAAAAACCGTTGTTCTTTTTGCCTTACCCGGGGCATTCACTCCCACCTGTTCCACCTCCCATTTACCCGGATATAACGAATTAGCCCCAGTTTTTCGGGAAAATGGCGTAGATACTATTGTTTGCTTGTCGGTGAATGATACCTTTGTCATGAACGAGTGGGCAAAGGACCAAGAATGTGATAATATTCTCTTAATTCCCGACGGTAACGGCGAATTTAGCGCAGGAATGGGGATGTTAGTCGATAAAGCTGACTTAGGTTTCGGTAAACGTTCTTGGCGCTATTCGATGCTAGTCAAAGATGGTGTTATCGAGAAAATGTTCATTGAACCGGAAGAACCGGGAGATCCTTTCAAAGTCTCCGATGCGGAAACGATGTTAAACTACATCAACCCAGAAGCCAAAAAACCGCCTTTAGTCTCTCTTTTCTCGAAAGTGGGCTGTCCCTACTGCCTCCGGGCTAAGAAAATGTTAGAAGAAAAAGGGCTACAATACGAAGAAATTATCCTCGGACGCGATGCCACCAGTCGTTCTCTGCGGGCCATGAGTGGCAATACCACCACCCCGCAAGTCTTCATTAACGGCCAATTAATTGGCGGTTCGGAAGAGTTAGCAGCTCATTTAGGAGCATAATTAATCAGTTAGACCTCAAGTTATCTTTCCATTGCAACTGGAGAGATATCTGTGAGAGGTTTTGCCCGGGCAAGTTAGAGCTTTTTTGTTGGGTGTGATTGTAGTCTGATGTATTTCGTTAATCATTTATAGCGTTTCTCAGTCTTATAAAGTACACCATCTGTTGCCTGTTCCCTAACTAAAACCAGAAACTTTGTGCCTCACAAGTATGAGAATTGCTGATTTTGTGAAAGCCCGTGACTTCATAAAGCCAAATGAAAAGGTAGTCGTTATCTTTACAGAGGGAAAACACTTTGTTCTCCACGATGACAACACTGGTTCAACGGGTCAGTGGAAGATCGATCCCAATCGTGAAGTTGACCGTATTATTCTTTATCATCGTGATGATGAGAATAATGCGAATAATTTGTACATAGCGAACCATGCTGGTGCAGAGCCAGCAGACAGGGAAGGTCGATACGACATTCGATTAACTCATGTTCAGTACATAGGGGCAACATCCGTAAATTGGGTTGAGTTTGCTGAAGGTGGGCAAAACCCAATTCGGTATCTTCCTTGATGTAGCTTTGATTCCTGAAGGTTCTTGTCATCCACTAATAGGTAGGTGAGAACACGAGGTAAACTATAAGCTGGGAGATTGTGGCGAAAACTTATGAAGTTGACTGTAACACTTGACCGTGACGAAGATGGAGTTTGGGTTGTAGAATGCCCCAGCATTCCGGGTTGTGTCAGCCAAGGTAAAACGAGAGCAGAAGCTCTTGAAAATATCAGAGATGCAATTATCGCCTGCCTTCAAGTTCGTGCAGAACGTGGGCTACCGCTAACGATTGAAACTCACCAAGTAGAGGTAATGGCATAATCATGTCCTCTGCTCTTCCTGTTCTCAGCGGACGTGAGGTAGTCCGAGTATTTGAAACCTTCGGCTGGCAAGTTGCGCGTCAAAGTGCCAGCCATATTATCATGGTTAAGGAGGGCGAACAGGTAACACTCTCTGTTCCTGATCATCGTGAAGTGGCAAAGGGTACGCTTCGTAGTCTTATTCGTACTGCTGGAATTACGGTACAAGAATTTGTTTCTGGCATGAGATGAGCGATAAGAGAGGTCTGACAATTCGAGTGCAGCAGACGGACGAAGGCTGCTGATGCTCAGTTCAAGGTTGTCTGATGCCGCTGATTCGAGCCGTTACTTGTACTGAGCGCATTGGAAGTATCAGTTATCAGCTACTTGTTTTCCGAATTAATTGGCCGTTTTTCAGTTTATTATCAACGTCCAATAGGATCAAAATCAGTCCCTTATGCACCCACAAAAATTATCGAGTATTCTGTTAACTGATCAAGGAGAAAGATTATGGTAGCCACTCCAGTCAAAACCAAAACCACGGGACAATACTACGCCACTCGTATCGATTTAGCATTAGATATCCGCAAAGCTGTGGTTGAAATCTTAAGCCAAACCCTTGCCGCTAGTTTAGACCTAAAAACTCAGGTTAAACAGGCCCACTGGAATGTAAAAGGTTTAAATTTCTACCAATTGCACAGCCTATTCGACGAAATGGCCACGGAATTAGAAGGCTATGGGGACATGGTAGCAGAACGGATTACCGCTTTAGGTGGAACCGCTTTGGGAACAGCGCGCATCGCTGCCGCTAACTCGATTCTGCCGGAATATCCGGCTGATATCGTCGATGGTAGTGAACATATCGTTGCTTTAGCCGAACGTTATGCATTATACGCCGCCCATCTTCGTTCTGCTATTGATACCACTGGCAATCAAGGGGATGCCGACACAGCAGATCTCTATACGGAAATCTCCCGGGACATCGATAAACGTCTCTGGTTCCTAGAAGCGCATCTGATTAAATCGGAAGATGTTATCAGATAAATTTGGGGTGTATTAACTTAGCTTAATACACCTTAAATTCTCGTAATCGGTAAACGTAGCCAATCACTTAACTGTTGTGCCAACCAATCTAATTCGGCTTCGCTAACATCTTCACTGGCAGTGATAACATATTCTCGATGGTTGGCAACGAGAACCAGAGAAGGAGGAATAATATTAACATTTTCTCCCTGCATAGTGACGGTGACATTGCGACGGAGGAGACTATAAATTTCGCAACTAGCAGCATCGGCATTTAGTTTAAATTTCAGCCCCCAGAGTTTTTGGTAGAGAGAAACTTTTTTGGGGGTAATTTTTAACTCTAGTTCCCCCTGCCAAAAAGATTTCCATAACTGCCAAGATAAACTAGAGGAAATTAAATTGAGCAGAAAAATTAGGATAATTGGGATTAAAAAAGCGACCAGTTTGAGGTCGTAAATACCGATTATGGTTAAGAGGGTAATCGCAAAGAATAGGGATGGTAACAACTGTCTTAACTGGGTTTTGAGATTATTGAAAAACTTTTGTTTGGTTTTACTAGCGATTTTTATTTGCAGGAGATTATCTTTTTTATAAACAGTAACTTCGCTGCCGTAGGGTTTGGTAAGATTGCCAATAGATACTAAGATCAATTGACAACTATATAAGCTGGCTAAAGCTTCTGTCACCGAACGAAAATGAGGGTCTGGGGGGGAGTTTGATAATCTTTTTAACCAATAGATGAAAAAAGCACTTAGATTAGTTTTTTGCTCAAAGTTTTCGGGTATGTAACGATGCTTAATCCCCGTGCCTAAACTGATTAAAGTTTTGCCTAGATCCTCTAAGTCGGTGGTGGGAGAATCGGAATCAAAGGCAAAATCAACTAGATAAAAACGATGGGACTGGGTATCAAAGAGGATATTACTAAGTTTAATATTGCCGTGGTTAATGGGGACATCCTGCTGATGGAGATAGGAGAGAATCTCCAAAAGATATTTGGCAATTTGTTTGAGATCTTGTTCTGCTAACAAATAACTGGAGTTAAGATAGTTTTCTAAAGGCTGCGCTGATAAATAAGGTCGGACAATAGCGATGATTTGTTCTTGGGATGAATCTATCTCAAAGCTATCGAGGTATTTGGGGAGAGATGGGTGGGAGAGTTGTCGCAATAGGGCAATTTTACCGGTTATTTCTCCGATAAACTGACTCCCTTGCCCACTAGGAACAGAAATAAGTTTAATGATAACTAATTGGGTGGTGTGTCTGTCCCTCGCTAAGATAGTTTTTTTTCCCAGCACCTGTTGGACTTGATAACGACTATGGAGAACTCGATCGAGCATGGGGGAGGATGGAGTAAGGAGTATTTCTAGGATAGCTCACTCTGGAAACTCTAGCCGCCATCTTTAGCATCCTTTTAATATTTTAACCCATATTCCCCACTTCAGTTTGAAGCATAAAAAACTACAGGTCTTTTCAAAGAAAAAAAATCAGAATAAGCAAAAAAAATACTCAACCAATCAGATATTAGACCTCTTGCATAATTTTTTTATGGTATAATATAAGGTTTTGCTTTTTTCTCAATTCTTAGATTGAAGTGGAAAAAA
>NZ_JASJFE010000948.1:0-4522 GCF_030067735.1 Microcystis sp. M53598_WE2
AAAGCTCATAAATTTGTTATAAAAATCCTCAAGACTAAGTTTGACAAAAAACCTGAGATTGTTATATTCTACAGGTTACAGGCTTTGAGAGAAGGATAACCAACCCCCACGCCCCACGCACCAATTATATCATTCATTCTGCCTGAATATCAAACAGGAACTAGAAACCTGTTACTAGGGAGAGATTACTGCGGGGGGATATTCGGTAGCAGTTAAATAATCATAATAAAAACCACTCCAGACACAGAGGACACAGTGGCGGCTCTTGTCGGGTGCGTTAGTAATAGAGTAACACACCAATTTTCTTAAGATGGTGCGTTACGGCGCAATCATAATTTAATTATTAACAAATCTACTTTAAATACGCGCAAACACGCACCCTACAAGCTACTAACAAGGCTCATTTTGACTCGTTGATTAAGGGCAGTGGCAATTTTTTGTAGCATTATTAGGGGATTGTCTTGATAGTCAGCGTCTTCTAGATCTTCAATAACGGATTGCTCAACATGGATTAGGTCGGCTAGTTGTTGTTGAGTTAATCCAGCATTCATACGAGCGTCATAAATCAATTGTGCGATTTCTGAGTTGAGGGATTCTAGGGCAATTTGTTCTTTGATTGTGGGATCGTCTGCAATCATTTGGTGAATGATTTTTACGGCATCTGTGGTTTTAGGCATTGTTTATTTCTCCTTGATAAGTATGAAGTTCTGGATTTTGTTTAAATTGTGCTTTTCTTTGGATAATTCTCTCGATGTCTTGTGAGGGAACGGCGGAAGTTTTTTTGATAAGAGCATGACCAATAATTGCTATATTTTGACCATGATAAAAATAGAGGATTCGATATTGTATGGTTCCCTGTTTGGCTCTAAGCTCCCAGATATCATTTCTGAGTAATCGGCAGCAGGGCGGCGCAGTTCATGACCTTGTGCGGCAAGTTGTTCGATTTTGGTTATACATTTGGCAAATCCTTTTTTATCAGTTTTGAGTAATTTCTGAAGCCACTCAACAACGGGTGAGATGCCTTCTGCTTCTTGATAAAAGATGATTTTTGTCTTTGGCACGTTTCTTTTGAAATAGTATGCGATGAAAAATCAATAAATGCAATCAGGTGATGGTGATGGGTATCGAATTGCTGGATAGCTCATAACCTCGTTGAAAAGAATTATGCGATCGCCCCTTGTTTATCTCCTAAATTAAACTTAGAAATTCCGCGATAATAGACATCAACATCGTTAAGTATCGAGTTCTGTGAAAAGCTGATGTTTACGGGAGCAAAATCCCTCAAATTAGACTTGACAAAAAACCTGAGATCGTTATATTCTACAGGTAACAAGCTTTTAAACGAAAGAGCCACGCCCCACGCACCAATTATATCATTCATTCTACCTGAATATCAAACAGGAACTAGAAACCTGTTACTAGGGAGAGATTGCTACGGGGGGATATTCGGTAGCAGTTAAATAATCATCATAAAAACCACAGAGGGCATAGTGGCGGCTCTTGTCGGGTGCGTTAGTGATAGCGTAACACACCAATTTTCTTAAGATGGTGCGTTACGGCGCAATCATAATTTAATTATAACAAATCTCCTTTAAATATGCGCCTAACACACCCTACAAGCTACTTAACGGTGTTAACTCCCTACAAGAATTTAATTGGAAACACCTAATTCTTTTAGTCTATCCAGAGAGTTTTGATACCAAGTTTGATTATTTTGTTGTCGATGAAGTTGGGATGCTTGGCGAAAATCCTTAATTGCCTTTTCATTGTCATTTAATTCTTTGTATATTAAACCGCGATTATAGTAGGGAACAGCAAAGTCAGGATTGAGTTTAATTGCTTGATTGTAGTCGGCAATCGCCCCTTGTTTATCTCCTAAATTATACTTAGCCCATCCGCAATTATTGTAGGCATCAGCATCATCAGGTTTAAGTTTAATCGCTTGATTGTAGTCGGCAATCGCCCCTTGTTTATCTCCTAAATTATACTTAGCCCATCCGCGATTATTGTAGGGAAAAGCAAAGTTGGGATTGAGTTTTATCGCTTGATTGTAGTCCGCAATCGCCCCTTGATTATCTCCTAAATTATAATTGCCTATACTGTAAATTGCTAGTCCGATCACCCCCCCAAATACAATCATCCCAATGCCGTTATATAGCCATTTACGTCTAGTTATTCCTGATGGATTCTTAATTTTTCTCTGAGGAGGAGGTGAAACGGGGGGAGGTTGTACTACAGTTCTACTTGAAGGAGGATTATTCAACACTGTCAGAACTTCTGAAGCTGATTGATAGCGCTGACTAGACTTATCTTCTAACATCTTGTTGAGGAGATTCGCTAAAAAATCACTAATTGATCTTTTTTGCGATTTTAATACCGATTGCCATAACCATCGCCGCTGATCCACAGCATAGACTGGATCTGGCAAATTATTGTTACTTTGGGGGAAACATCCTGTTAATAAACGGACACAGGTAGCGGCTAAACTATATAAATCACTAGCGGCGACTGCACTGCCCATGATATGTTCATAAGCAGCATAACCCGGAGTATATAAACCTGTCCCCATTTGGGAGGTTTGCTCTTTAATTCCCCCAAAATCAATTAACATCAATTTACCGTCACTCCGACGACGCATCAGATTATCCGGTTTGATGTCACGATGGATCAATCCTTTAGAATGGAGATAGACAAGGACTGGTAATAATTGCTGTAATATTTCCTTGATTTTCTGTTCACTAAATCTTCCTTCTCTTTGATACTCTTGAAGCAGGGTTTCTCCTTCAATAAACTCCTGCACTAAATAGAGGGAGTTCCCCTGAGAGAAATAATCATAAACGGTGGGAATTTGTTCGTGTTTTAATTCGTCTAATTTTTCCGCTTCTCTTTGAAATAACTCCTTAGACTTCTCCAGAGCAGCTCCCTGCATTTGAGCAATAAATTTTTTAATAACCCGGGGTTTGCGATTAAAATTCAAGTCCTTAGCTTGATAAGTTCTACCGAATGCGCCTTCGCCTAATACTCCGACAATGAGATAACGGCTATGAAAAGAATATGATTGGCTAGTTTGGCTTAAATTTCCGCCACATCCTTGACAATAGCTATAATGAGTCGGATTTTGAGGATGGGAACATTCGGGATTGAGACAGTAGAGGATACTCATAAATCATCTGGAGAAATTTGATTAAGTACCTAAAAAAAATTGATGATCTCATTGAGAGAAGATGTGTAGGCTCCCTTAAGCGGTTACAAATCCCGTCAAAAAACCAAAATTAACAATCCGCCGTAACGCACCAATTCTATCATTAATTCTACCTGAATATCAAACAGGAACCAGAAGCCTGTTCCCCGGCAGTGGAAGTTAGGGGTTGCTAACAGGGGGAACAGTGATGACAAAGCGGATGACAGTTCCGATAACTGCTGTTGCCAAGATGGTGATTAATGCCCAAATTTGGGCTTTCTGGGAGCCTTTAATCTCTTTTAAATCACCTTGTAAGGTGTTGAATTCTCCCTGTAATGCCTTGAGATCTCCCTTTACTTCGGCCTCGAATCTGACTTGAACAATCCTGATCTCTGTGACATCTTTCTGGAGCGCGTCTAGCTTCTGATTGGTCTCTTTAAGATTCTGATTAATCTGGTCTAGGATTTTTCCTAAATCGGTTTCGATGGTGAGGCCGCTCATGGGTTAGACTCCTAATTAATTGGTGCTGTTGTTTCTGACTTAGATTTCAGTGTTTGAACAAATTGTAAAACTTTTTGTTGCTTTTCCGGTGTCAGTTCTCGCCATTGTTCAAGTAGTTCTTCTTCTTTACCCATAAATACCTCGCTCTTCAATTATGAATTGTTTGGTTTTGAGCAAGGCTCATTAATAAAAACCACTCCAGACACAGAGGAAACAAAGATCATATCATTTTGGGTTTGCGGTGGACGTTGTAGAATAGAGAAAACCTACTACGCTGATAGATACCATGCCCTCTCCTGCTATTACCACGATCATCAAGATGGTTGAGTCTCTGCCTGATGAGCTTCAAGAGCAGTTAGTAGAGTATGTTCGAGCTTATATTGCAGAAATTGAAGAAGAAAAACGATGGGATCAGTCGTTTAAACAGACGAAGAATAATCTAGTCGCAGCAGCCCGAAAAGCCAAAGAAGAGATTGCAGCAGGATTGTCCGCGCCGATGGATTATGAGCAGCTATGAATTCCGCGACATTGCCCTCATTTTGGCAGAAGTATCGCGACTTGAAGCCAGCAGTCAAAGCCGGAGCCAGGAAAGCATATCGGTTATGGGTAGAGAATCCGTTTCATCCGTCGTTAAATTTTAAGTGTATTGACAGCGACGAAGATATTTGGTCAGTGCGTGTAACGAAGAGTCATCGAGCTTTGGGAGTGCTGTCAGGGGATACAGTGACCTGGTTTTGAATTGGCGATCATGATGAGTACGAAAAGTTTTATTCGTAAAACAGAGGAACTACAAGCCTATTCCACTCGAACTTTAAAAACCCCCTTGCCACTCTCCTATAC
>NZ_JASJFE010000768.1:0-2371 GCF_030067735.1 Microcystis sp. M53598_WE2
AGGGCATACCGGAACCTTTGGGCTCGATCCAATAAACGCTTGGGGAGAGAATACCTCTACTTTTTCAGAAGCAATTCTGTCTAAGCAAGTAATCTCTGTGAACCAAGAATCCCCGTCTCTTTAGAGCGGGGAGTGTCAAAATACCAACCCCTGATTTCTGAACGAGTACGGAGGGAGTCGAACCCCCGACACCCAGGACCGGAACCTGGTGCTCTATCCTCTGAGCTACGTACCCACAATAAAATACTATTATATTATACCACTAGCCGACGCAGTAGAGCAGAAATTTCTATGACTAGCGATCGCCCTTTAAAACTACTGATCAGTAACGATGACGGCATTTCCGCCCTAGGAGTCCGCACCCTCGCTAACACCCTCGCTACTGCGGGCCATCAAGTCACCGTAGTTTGTCCCGACGGCGAGCGCTCTGCTACCGGTCATGGCTTAACCTTACACCATCCCATCCGGGCCGAACAGGTGGAAGGAATTTTTCATCCCGATGTGATTGCTTGGTCCTGCTCGGGAACTCCCGCCGATTCGGTGAAATTTGCCCTTAGTGCCGTCCTCAAAGAGCGTCCCGATTTAGTTTTAGCTGGCATTAACCACGGGTCTAATCTCGGCACCGATATCCTCTATTCTGGCACGGTTTCCGCAGCCCTGGAGGGCTTAATCGAGGGTATTCCCAGTATTGCTTTTAGTCTGGCTAGTTTTAAAGCCTGTGATTTCCAACCGGCCGCCGATTTTGCCCTCACTTTAGTCAGGAAAGTTGCCCTTAACCCTTTTCCTCTTCCCACTTTACTCAATGTGAACGTCCCTCCGGTTAGTAGTGGCGAAATCAAGGGGGTGAAAATCACTAGGCAAGGATTGCGACGCTACGAAGAAACCTTCGAGAAAAGACTGGATCCTAGGGGTAAAAGTTATTACTGGTTAATTGGGGAAGTGGTGGAAGATATCGAACAACCGGACTATACCCATTTACCCCCGGAAGTGCCTACGGATGTGCGCGCTATTGGCGAGAATTTTATCACCATCACGCCCCTACAATACAATTTAACTGATGTGCAGGGGTTTCAACATTTGCACCGGAATTCTTGGTTTGATTGAGGATCATCTCATGATATTCTGATTCAATCATTAGCGTTTGAGAGCCTATGTCCCCTCAATTTAATTTTCAAGAAAACGAACTCGAAGAAGCGGATATCATAACCCTCTGGGATGAGCAAGGTCGATCGCTGGACTGTTATATTGAGAACGCCTATGAAACCGATGATCTCACCTATATGCTTCTTGTCCCCGTGGATACCCCGGTGATGATTCTAGCTTGGGATGAGGAATCGGAGGAAGAAGAATCTGATGCCTTCTTAATCGAAGATAGCGAGGAAATCGAGCGGATTTTCGCCGATGCTAAGGCAGTTTTAGCAGAATTAGACCTATTGCTCAAATCCACTGCCCACACCTTGACTGTTAGTGGTGAATTACCGCCCCTAGAAGAAGATAATGTTCTCAGTTTGGAAATCGATAGCGATGAACCCTCCTCGTCATCAGAGCCGGAAGAATTGCAATTTCTCGCCAGTTTCTTTTCCGAAGACCAAAAATACTCGATTTACAGTCCCCTAGCTCCTTTGTTATTCTTAGCCGTCGGTGATGCGGAAGGGAAAGTTGAATTAGTTTCCCCCGATGATGACGGTATGGGACCAATTCTAGAGGAACTTTTGTTTGATGAACTCGATTAATTGCATAATTTTACCAAATCCGCCTGGCAAAATTTTTGATAAATCTAGTGACAGTATATCTTTCGGGATTTTATAAGTAAAGAGAGGGGCAAGCGGAACCCATCCGCTAAATCTTTGCTGCCATCCCGATATTTTATGGATAAAGATACTCGATTCGCCATTTTAGTCATTGGCATCCCCTTTCTAGGACTAGCTTACTGTGGCTTGATTTTTGCCGTGATGATTTATTGGGTCTGGGGCCGGGAACATCCCGTAACCATGGCCACTTTTTTTGTCCTTGCTCCTTCTTTGATTTCTGGCTCTATTTGGCTGTTAGCTTCCTATAAAGCCCGCCAAAAGCAGCGTTTGGGGTTATAGTTGAATGTAGAGGCCGATGACATTCGTTCAAGAAGAATCAATATGATAAAAAATGACCGCTTACATTTAAAAACGTATGATTAAATTTTTATCATCGACTGTCCTGATTGCCACACAACTAACAGCGATCGCGCCTAGTGCTGTCTCCCAACCTTAGACACTAACAGGCTCGATTTAAGTAGGGCTGGCTGAATAAATCTAAAAACCTTGTTGGGTAAGACTTTTAGACCTTTTGTCAATCAAAAAGTACTGGATCTGGGAGTGATCGGGGGGAAATTTAG
>NZ_JASJFE010000117.1:0-2864 GCF_030067735.1 Microcystis sp. M53598_WE2
AGAAATTTAAATAAAGAGGAAATCTTGACACAACTAAACGAATGCTTGGCTAGTTCTCAGAAAATTAAAAAGCACAAACTAAGTAGGTAGGTGTTAAAAGTTTTCAGACACCCCCCTTATCAAGGGGGGCAGGGGGGATCGAACCTAAAATCCATTTTTAATTTAATTATAACCAGCTACTTATGAATAATTTATGGATAAAAACTTTAAAATTTAACGAACCCTCGATCCCATGGTTTTACATCTCTTTGTTCTCCAAGTTCATTATCGCAAACCCTTGCACTTTACGGAAGCGGCGATCGATTAAGGGAACAATTAAAAACGAGGGGAATTACCTTAGTTGATTTACCCGATGGACAAAGCCAATGGTATCCTAGAGAAAAGAGCCATAACCATGATTAATATCCCAAGAAACCGCCAATTTTTCCCAAAATAACCTGGCTAAGTCTAGAGGATTGGTTAAGGAAGATTACTTGCCCCAATCTGACTTATGCTAGAATGATTATCATTATCACAGTAGAGAAGGAGCAAATGATTATCGTGGTAACGGGGGGTATAGCAGCGGGAAAAACCCACTGGATTCGCGAACAAATCGCCAAACAGACGCAGCCAAGTCTATATTTTAGTCCCCAGACGGAAACTTTTCCCATTGATCGCCTCACTTTAGAGAGTGACTTTCCCCAGTTGTCCTGTGTTTCTAGGGAAGAAGAAGACCTTTTGAGCAGTTTATCCATGGAAAACACGATCTATATGGAAGTACCATGGCATTTAGACACGCAATCCCTCGAAAGCTTTCTAAAACCCCTCAATTGTCATCGGGTAGCGATTACGTCTCCAGAAGCAGAAATCCCCGAAGGACAAGTTCCCGTCGATGAAATTGTCATCAGTCCCGTCAAAACAACCATAAAAGGTGATCAATGGTTAAAAAAACGAGAAATACAGATTTATAGAGCCGTTTTAACGGGAGAAGTCCTCGATTTTTCCAGTTTAACTACCTTTTGGACAGAATTAACCCAAGGGGCCTATGGGGAAGTGCTGCGGGTCAAAAGTATCTTCGATATCATCGATGGTCAGTGTATTTATGGGGAATTTATGGATGAATGGCCAGAAAAAGACTTTCAAAGCTTAAATTTCCCCTTAAATCTCGATGGGAGACCGAATCGCTTTAGTGGGATTGAAATCGTCGGTCGCAATCTCGATAAACCGACAATTGCCGATACCCTGAGTGATTGTTGTCTGTCCGATGAGGCACTTTTGTATTATCAACAACAATTTCAAGAATCTTTAGAGCCAGAAATGGAGTTAATCTGATGAAAATAGCCGTTTTATCCTGTATTCATGGCAATATGCCCGCTTTTAATGCTGTTTTGCGAGATTTAGGCCAACAGGGTTGTCAAGAAATCTACTGTTTAGGGGATTTGGTTGGGTATGGACCCCATCCTAACCAAGTGGTGGAAAAAATCCGTCAACTGGGGATTACCACGGTACAAGGGTGTTGGGATGAGGATATCGTTGAGGGATTAAATGCCTGTGAGTGCAGTTATCCGTCGCTTTTAGCAGAAAAACGGGGTAGATTAGCTCATGAGTGGACAAATCAAATAATTACCTCGGAAAACCGTAATTATTTGTCAAAACTGCCCGAAATTTTTAAGCTAGATCACCTCTGTTTTGTCCATGGTAGTCCCCAAAGTAACCATGAGTACCTTTTAGCCGAAATGGACGCTTTTACGGCTTTAGAACGGGTTTTATCGGTAGATACAGAGGTTTTATTCTGTGGACATACCCACATCCCCTACATTCGCACTCTCGACGCGGGAAGCTTGCAAATAAAAGTGTATCAACCCGATGGGGAACAGTCGCGGCAATTTACCACACCGGTTAAACGTATCATCAACGTGGGATCGGTGGGAGAACCGCGTCACGGTCGTCCAAATGCCACCTATGTGATTTACGATCGAGAAACGGCAGCGGTACAACTGCGAGAAGTGGCCTATAACTATCAGGAAACCTGTCAGGCTATTTTAGCATCGGGTTTACCTCCTATTTTCGCTTGGCGATTGGCTAAGGGTCTAGAATATGCGGAAAAAGCCGATGATCCGACTCATGTTTGCGAACGTTAATTTGTGATAAATCAAGAAATTATGTGGGCAATTTTAAGCGGTATTCAAGGTAATTTACCAGCCTATAAAGCGGTCTTGGAAGATATTCAGCAACGGTCAGTTACTGTAGAAAATTTATATATTTTAGGAGATTTTATCGGTGTTAATCCCGATAGTGAAATGCTAGTAGAACAAATACGTTATCCCACTAAAAATAACTTATATCCACAGGTTTGTCGGGGATGGTGGGAAGAACAATGTTTAATTTTACACAGTTTAGGAGCCACAGGAGAACCGACGGAATTAATCGATAAACATGGAATTGACAGCACTAAACAACTCTGGGACGCAGTTTCTTTAGAAACGGTGCAATGGTTACGAAATCTCGATTTTGGTTTTGTCGAGTTGGATTGTTTATTAATTCATGGCAGCACTGTCAGTGTTAGTGAAGAATTAACCTCCGATACTCCTCCATGGCAAATTTTAGATCGACTGCAACGGATGGGAGTTAATAATCTATTTTGTGGTCGTGCGGGAAAAGTTTTTGATTATTCTTTACAGTCCGCTAATTTAACTAGCACTGTTACTACTTTAGATAAACGGCAACCAAGTCAAACTTTGACGATTCAAGATAAGCGTTTAATTGGGGTTGGTAGCGTTGGTAAAGAATTAAATAAAGCAGTTTACACTCTCTATAATCCTAGTAATAATTGCGTGGAGTTTAGAACCGTACCTTATTAATCTTTCAGAGATTAATTAGGGTCT
>NZ_JASJFE010000764.1:0-5074 GCF_030067735.1 Microcystis sp. M53598_WE2
AGGGGAGATTATTATTATTAATTCTCAGGGGAGAAGCGGGTACTACCTGCACATTTGGTGTGGTGGGTTGACTTTCGTTGGTACTCAGTAAAGTCAATTGATTAATACTAGGATTAATCGCAAATTGTTGGGTGATAACTCCCGACGGACAACAGGAAGGATCCCGGGGGAGAAATCTTCTCATATTGACGGTGATCATACCATCTTTGGCACTCAGATTATCGACAATTACTCGATCGGCTAACAGGACAGTATCGGTGTTAGTGGCAGTACCATTATTATCGATGACTAGGGCTAAATAATGTAATTGCTGTTGATCTCTGGTAATCACTCTTAATACGACAATACCATCAGTCCTTTGATCGTTATTATAGTCCCCCATCAAAGCTTCTCGACTGACTTGCACTCCTAAAATCTGTCCCTCATTGGATTGAAAAATACCATCGCTGACAATTACGGAACCCCGATTGGGAATGTTATAGACGGTATTCCTTAAATTATCCACGCTCAGGGGTGTAGATTGGGCAAGTAAGGGCAGAGAATTGTTTAATAATAAACTGATACCCAGGAGGATAGATTGAGGCAAAACTGCTAATTTAATCATGGTTGTCATGGATTGGGTATATTTTCTTGAGTATCGAATAACTGCACGTTATTAATGGTACAAACCATCCCCTGTTGTGCCGCTAATTTATCTCGCCATTGACTTAATTGTTGTTGACCATTACTACCATTTAACCAGTAAACTGTCAAGATGCCAATCGCTTGTTCTGGTTCACAGGAAAAGCTGAGAGTTTGATCGGGTATATCGGTATTTCCTTCACGACATTGCCAACCTTGTTTTTCAATTAATTCTTTCCAACCTTTCTCTTCTTTAGCAGCCACGGCAATGCGTTGATCTTCTTGGTTACAAACCCAATTTTTCTGCTGGGTGGGATCATTCGGTAGATCACCAAGATTGGGGGAATTTTGCTTAATTGGGGGCAGCGAGGGGACTTGAGCTTGAACAGAAAAAATCGGTAGTATTAACCAAGTACCGATGAGCATTTTTAACAGTTTCATCCTTTAAAATTGCCATATTTAGGGATTTATGCCTTTAGAATATCACGTTTTTGAGGTATGGATAAAATACTCTCTTAAGATATGTTTAAATCTCTAATGATGGTTTCGATCGCATCAAAGGAAAATTCTCTGGCTAACTGTTGTAAACCTTGGGCAAGGGTAGCATAATCGGGGGGAATTTCTGCGGTTAGGGCGATAATTTTTTCATCATCACATTCTCGCGCCGCTTGTTGCAATTGTCCAATCCAAGCGGGACTAATTAATTTTAATAGGGATTGCAGGGAATCGAGGAAAACTGGCGAATAATTGGGCTGATTTGGCTCACTATCGGCATAAATATATTTTAATCCTAGATATTCGCCCATTTTTTGCCAAATAACTTCCTCTCGGAAAGGTTTACGCACGAAATCATCACAACCGGCGGCAATAACCAAGGCGCGATCTTCTTCAAAAGCACTGGCAGTTAGGGCAATTATCACCGTTTTTCCGCGATTATCAGCCTCTAACCTCCTAATTTCCCTAGTTGCTTCGTAACCGTCTTTAACTGGCATTCTCATATCCATCCAGATAAGATGAGGTTGCCATGCTTGCCAAATTGCGATCGCTTCTTGACCATTAGCAGCCTCTTGCACGGACAATCCTAGGGTAGTCAGGAGTTTCAGTAACAGTAAACGGCTTTCCGGTCGATCATCGACGACTAATATGCGATATTTAGGCTGATTTTCGGCTAAAGCGATAACTTTTGCCCTATTGGTTTCGGTTTTAATCTCATTTTCCCCCACCAAACCCACCTGAATATCAAAACTAAAAATACTTCCTTGACCCAGAATACTACTAACTCCGATCGCACCCCCCATCAACTCAACAAATTTTTTACTGATAGGTAAACCCAATCCCGTCCCCTGTTGGGATTTTCGTCCCGTTTCCGTTTGGTTAAAGGGTTGAAATAGCTTATAAATCTCCTCTGGGGCGATTCCTGCGCCTGTGTCTTCAATTTCCCAGAGCAATCGCTGATAATCTCCTCTTTTCTCTCCTACTTTTCCCCGGAGAGTCACCCCTCCCGACTCGGTAAACTTCAATCCGTTACCCAAGAGATTGATTAACACCTGTCGCAATTTACTTTCATCAGTACATATATATTGAGGCAGATCGGAGCTGCGATCAAAAATTAAGCTTAAAGCTTTTGCCTGCGCTTGTGAGCGTAGCATTTCGGCAATATTATCTAAAAGAGCGTATAAATCGAAATTACTAGGATTAAAAACCGTTCTTCCCGCTTCTATCTTCGACATTTCTAGAATATCGTTGATTAACTCTAATAAATGTTCCCCGCTACGATTGACAATTTCCAAATATTGCCGATATTCACTGCTGATGCTGCTATCCCGGGATATTAAGCGAGTAAAACCCAAGATAGCATTAAGAGGAGTGCGTAATTCGTGGCTCATGTTAGCTAGAAACTCACTTTTAGCTTTATTTGCTTTAACTGCCGCTTCTTTAGCCTCTTTTAATTCTTTTTCCGCTTCATATCTACTTTCTGCGATCGCAATTAATTCTCCCACCAACCGCACAAAGGTGACATCTTCCCTTGTCCATTGCTTTTCTGCACTTGCATCCAATCCCAGATAACCCACCGTTACCCCACAACTATCCCACATGGGAACGATTAAGAGACAGGGAGTAGAACTATTAGCGAGAATAGCTCTTTCAGGGATAGCAGTAGCGGGTAAATCGTCTAAAGAGTTCAGTTTAACTGGAATACCGTTTAATAATTGTTCAGAAAACCAGGGAAAGGTTTCCGTCGAGAGATTTTGTGATTCTTCCCGAATCGGGATAACTTGCGGATAGTCGGGGTGACAGTATTCATAAACCATACTCCACTGCTGACGACAGGTGGAATATTGAATAATGTAACAGCGCGCACTCTGGGTAAATTGACAGAGCAGTTCTAGGGTATGATCGATCGCCAAGTGGATATCTTGAGAAATTAGTAATCTTGTCACCCGTGAGAGCAAATTATCGCGATAGGCCTGCATTTCTAGGGCTTTTTCCCGTTTTTTAGACTCTAGTTCCTCAAAATCACTCATAATCAGTTATCAGTTATCAGTTATCAGTTAAAAGGGTTTGGGTGTTGGGGTTGTAGGGTTTTAGGGTATTAGTTGAATTTCCCCATCACCCCACTTCCCCACTTCCCCATCACCCCGTCTCCCGTCTCCCGTCTCCCGACTCAAAAAACAGTAAACTTTTCCCCTATTATGTTCTATAGGAATTTTACCGAATCAATATGCTCAAATTATTAGCTTCTCTCCTTCTCTCCTGCTGTATAGCCTTGGGTGTTTCCCTGTCACCGGCTGCTGCCATGGGAGTCTATGACCTCCCTATTTTAAGCCCCGGAGCGCCCACTTATGTAGTCGATCCCGTTGCGGCCATTAGTGCCGCTAACGAGGGAAAATTAAATAAAGACCTGAAAAATCTCGCCGAAAAAACCGGCCAAGAAGTGAGAATGGTAGTGGTCCGGCGCTTGGATTACGGTCAAAAAATTGACAATTTAGCCGATGATATCCTGAGAGAATGGTATCCTAACTCCGAAGATCGTGCCAATCAAACTATCATCGTCCTTGATACTTTAACCAATAAAACTGCTATTCGGGTTGGGGAGGAAGCAAAACCCCTATTAACCGATGCTATTGCTGATAGTATCCTCTCGGAAACTATGGCAGTTCCCCTCAAAGATGGGGGAAAATATAATCAAGCTTTACTCGATGCTAGTCGTCGTCTAACGGCGGTACTTTCTGGAGAAGCGGATCCCGGACCGCCGGAAGTAGCGACAATTAATATCGAAAGTACCTTTACTACCGCAGAAGAAACTGACGATAAAAGCGCCACGATTTGGGTGATAGTTTTACTGGTTTTAGCCACAGTAATCCCCATGGTTACCTATTTTTGGTACGCTGGTTTTGGTCGCTAAATTAAATTAATGATCTGGGACTGATACAGCTAAAATATTCCCACAGATAGCTCAATTCTCAGCCTGTATGAGCAAGATGAAGTAACTTCTAAGTGGGTGGGTGGAATTAAATATAAGATGAACGTAGGTTGGGTTGAAGCATGAAACCCAACGCCCTACAAATAATTGTGCCTACCTACTTAGTAGATTTTAGTTGTGTCAGTTCACCCCATTTGCTTAACCTTAATAACTAATGTCTAGACTGGTAAATAAATTACAATCCTATTATCGAGAGGAGGAAGGAACTTACTTAATTGAAATTAAACTTAATCAGTTACAGCAGGTATTTAATTCTCTCGATCCTTCGCCATTTTTAGATAGAGATTTAGACGATAACGCCGAAAATTATATTATTAACTCTGTGGATGAATTTCCCCTCAATACCCCCCTTAAATTAGTCTTTTATCTTCCCAGTAACGAACAGAATACCGCCCGACATCTGTTACCCTCAGCTTTACATAATTATTTTGACTATCGCCAACAGGGAGAGCAAAGAAAATTACGCACAATTTGGCGACAGGGGCGCATATCTTTGCTAATTGGTCTCTCCTTTCTTTTTGTTTGTTTGAGTCTCAGCGAATTAATTAGTCGTTTTGGCACCGATACATTTATTCACTTCTTAGAAGAAGGATTATTAATTAGTGGTTGGGTGGCCCTCTGGCGACCTTTAGAAATTTTTCTTTACGAATGGTGGCCTGTCAGTTATCAACAAAAGATTTTTGCTAAACTAGCCTACATCCCCATTGAAATCCGTCTATTAGAGGAACCATCCACCCCAGACTCTTTTCGATAGAGCTAATCCTCCCGATGGCTTGTCTTCAAAGTTACAAAGCTTTTATTTGAAGCAGTTTACAATAAAATTAACTCTGTACAAAGCTTATCGGGTTTCAGCTTGGCTATTACTTTATTCTCAAACTTTTAACTAAGTAGGGTTTGCTGAATAAATATAAAAACCTTGTTGGATAAGGCTTTTAGACTTTTTTTCCCTGAAAAAGTGCCTACCATTGG
>NZ_JASJFE010000182.1:0-2463 GCF_030067735.1 Microcystis sp. M53598_WE2
CATTCTGCACGGGATTTCTTTCGGGATCGAGAGGAATAATTACAGGTGTTCCTGTCTGGAAATCCGCCAAACTAATGCTAGTCATTACCTGCTGTATTTGCTGCAGATTTGCCATTAATAAATCCCCTTGCTCTTTATAGCGATCAGCATGAGCAGATTCTGCTAGTCTTGTTTGAAATCCCGCCGCTTTAGTTTGCAGTTTAGTCAGTAAAGAGATGACTTTTTGATTTAATTTTTGCTGTAGTTGTCGAAAGCTTTCTTGATTAATTTGGTCGCTATAATAACGGTTTAATAATTCTTGAACATTTTTAGCCGCTGCCAGTATCTCCCCACCGATCACCGTATAACCTTCTCTTGTCCATCCGGGTTGAAAGGTGTTATTTTCCAAGATTTTTAACCATTCTTGCCAAACTGAAAAGAGCTTTTCCCAATCAGTATTATCTAACTGATCCGTGTTTAATTTCGGGTTAATATTGGCTTTTTGCAACAGCGATCGAGCGATGACCGGACTAACACCACGATAGGTACTAACTAACTGTTTTTCGATAGTTTTAGGGATTAAACTAACTCTGGCTTGCCAACTGCTCAAGGATTCTTCTAAACTGGGATTTGTTGCCAATAAAACGGGGGGTAGTTGATAGATTTGTCCCGTTTGTACGGTGCGAACACTGGACTGGGTGGCATTGACTTGATGGGCAACGGTGACAATTTGATTGTCAGCCGCAGTTAAAATAACATTGCTATATTTGCCCATAATTTCTATATACAAATGCCCCAGGGCCGGATCATCGGGACGTTGGGCAAATTGCAGATCGATCACTCTTTCCCACGGGGCAACAAATGCTAATTTTGTCAGCGCCAAACCATTGAGTTGATGACGCAATTGATCGCTAAAAGTGAAGGTATCAGGGACTTTCGGCGGTGGATCACCAATATGCAGCCGCGCTCCTTGGGGATGCCAAGAAATAATTAACCATCCCTTGCGATCGAAGGTTCGTAAATAGAGGGCGATCGTTTGGCGATCAATTTGATACACTTGTTCTAGTCTAGCCGGCAGCCAAGTGGCGGCAATTTCGGCACAAGTGGCGCTGAGGGTGGTAAAGTCTACGGATTGCATTTTCAGTTATCAGTTATCAGTCATCAGTTATCAGTTATCAGATTTGAGTTTTAAGTGGACAGTGTTATCTAGCAGTTGCCGTTTTCTCTTGACTGATTACTGATTACTGTTCACTGAAAAGCCACCTAACCCCCATCACCTTTTTAATTTTTACTTTTATAAAAGGGTTTTTTAACGACGGTAGCGGGGTAGGTAGTGCCGCGGATTTCTACTTCGATCGCTTGTCCGATCGCGGCGAAAGGTGTGGGAAGATAGGCTAAAGCGATCGCTGTGTTTAAAGTTGGTGATAAAGTGCCACTGGTGACTTTACCCACCACTTCCCCAGCGAATACTACCGGATAATCGTGACGGGCGATATGTTTGCCGGACATCTGCAATCCCACCAAGCGCCGATTCACACCATTAAGTTTTTGGTCTTCAAGGACATTGCGACCGATAAAATCGCCTTTTTCTGGCAGATGAACCAACCAATTTAAGCCTGCCTCTAGGGGACTGGTGCTATCGTCGATATCCTGTCCATAAAGGGCTAAAGCTGCCTCTAAACGCAGGGTATCCCGGGCCCCTAAACCGCAGGGAGTCACCCCTAAATTTAAGAATTCCGTCCAAAGTCGCTGCCCGATTTCAGGAGGGGCCATAATTTCAAAACCATCTTCTCCCGTGTAACCGGTCCTAGCGATAAAAACTTTTTCCCCGAAAAGCTGGCTTTCCCAGTGATTAAATAGGCCAAAATCGCTTAATTTTTCCCCGACCAAGGACTGTAAAATTGTGGCTGCCTTGGGTCCTTGCAGGGCAATTAAGACCCTTTCTTGCGATAAATCCTTTAATTTGACCCCCGAACCCTCTAAATTGCCTAAAATCCATTCTCGATCTTTATCGGTGGTTGAGGCATTAACAATTAATACGCCTTGGCTTTCGCTTTGGTAGTAAAAGATAATATCATCGATGATACCACCGTCCGGGTTAAGTAAAACGCTATACTGTGCCTTTCCTGCGCTTAAACGGGCTAAATTAGAAGGAACTAGGGTTTGGAGAGATTGAACCAGATTATCTCCAGTTAAGATAAATTTGCCCATGTGGGAAATGTCAAACATCCCCACACCGTTGCGGACAGCATTATGTTCGATTTTTAGGCCGCTAAACTGTATCGGCATCTCCCAACCCGCAAAAGGGGTAAATTTGCTGGTTTGTTGGGCAATTAGGTCATATAAGGGGGTACGAATAGCGGGGGAAGTTGCTTCTTGGTTAGCCACGGTGATCTCGATCGACTGGTTTTCTGCCTAGACTAGCATAGCAGTTATCAGGAGACAGGAGACTCCGAGACAGGAGACTCCGAGACAGGAGACAGG
>NZ_JASJFE010000997.1:0-2994 GCF_030067735.1 Microcystis sp. M53598_WE2
AGAAATATAACGGAGACAGGAGACAGGAGATAAAAGGCAAAAGGCAAAAGGCAAAAGGCAAAGGGCAGCTTTGTTCTCCCCACACCCCACACCCTACACCCTACACCTACACCCTACACCCTACACCCCACACCCTAACACCCAATCCCCAAGACCGGATTGCTATATCATAAGAAAGACAGGGGAAATCTTAAAAAAATCGAGAAAGTTTTCCCCCTCGATTACTTTTTCCCATAAAAAAACTGCACTAGAGGTAACTGTTAATGGTCGTCAGTCGTGATAAGGCTCCCACGGCACAGGAAACGTTTATGCAAATGGCACAGGCGGCCGGTTTACGCGGTCGCTTGTTGGTTACATTGGGTTTACTGATTCTGCTCCGTTTTGGGATGTTTGTACCGATACCCGGTTTGGATCGGGCAAGATTAGCAGAAATTATTCAAGGTAACGCCGCTTTGGGAATCCTTGACCTGTTTACCGGGGGAGGATTATCGACTTTGGGGATTTTTGCCCTCGGCATTCTTCCCTATATCAACGCCTCAATTATCGTGCAACTGCTCACCGCTGCCCTTCCTTCTTTGGAAGATTTACAGAAAAATGAAGGAGAAGCAGGACGGCGAAAAATTGCCCAAATTACCCGTTATATTGCCTTTGGTTGGGCAATTATTCAAAGTATCGGCATTACTCTCGGTTTATTGGTGGCTAACGGCGTTGTGGCTGGAACTTTACCCTCGATCGCCGCTACGGTTCTCGCTTTAGTGGCGGGTTCTATGTTCGTGATGTGGATTTCGGAACTGATCACAGAACGCGGTCTGGGAAATGGAGCATCTTTGTTGATTTTTGTCAACATTGTCGCTGTTTTACCGAAAACCCTCGGTGATACGATTACTTTTGCCCAACAGGGTGGCCGACAAGCGATCGCTCAAGTGGTGATTCTCTTGCTGGTTTTCTTGGTGATGATTATCGGCATTGTTTTTGTTCAGGAGGGAACCCGTCGGATTCCGATTGTTTCTGCCCGTCGTCAGGTGGGTCGTCGTCTCTATCGGGAAAGAACCAGTTATCTACCCCTACGACTCAATCAAGGGGGCGTTATGCCGATTATTTTCGCCTCGGCAGTGTTGGTGTTACCTTTCCAATTGGTGCAAGCTTTACCCACGGATAACCCGGTCGGTCAGGTTTTAGTTCAGTTGGTTAATGCTCTGCGTCCCGATAGTTGGGGTTATGTGGCTTTTTATAGCTTACTAATTCTCGGTTTTAGTTTCTTCTACGCTTCCCTGATCGTTAACCCCAAGGATATGTCCCAAAACCTGAAAAAAATGGGGGCCAGTATTCCGGGGATTCGACCAGGAACCGCTACTACTAATTATCTGGAAGGGGTGCTGAATCGTCTCACCCTTTTGGGCGCTCTCTTTTTAAGTTTGGTGGCTACTGTGCCGACTGTAGTAGAAAGCGCCACCGGTGTCACCACTTTTCGCGGTTTGGGGGCAACTTCCCTGTTAATTCTGGTGGGGGTGGCGATCGATACCGCCAAACAAATTCAAACCTATGTCATGTCTCAACGCTATGAGGACATGATTAAAAAGTAGTTAGATAGTTAACCAGTGACCTTTTACCGGTTACTGGTTGTTTTTTCCCTTAAAACCCTATATTTAATCCATGAGCAAACGGATCGGTGTGATATTTTTGGGACCGCCCGGATCGGGAAAAGGTACTCAAGCGGCAAAATTAGCGGAATCTCTGACGATTCCCCATATTTCTACCGGTGAAATTTTACGTCAAGCAATTACAGAGAAGACAGAACTTGGTCAACAAGCACAAGCTTATGTGGAAAAGGGCGAATTAGTCCCCGATGAGTTGTTATTAGGTTTAATTCAGGAACGTTTAAAACAGCCTGACAGTGCTAAGGGTTGGATTCTTGATGGTTTTCCCCGCACGGTGGCACAGGCGAGCTTTTTAGACGCATTACTGGAAGAATTGGCCGATAGTTACACATTTGTGGTTAATTTGGCTGTACCAGATACGGTCTTAATTGAGCGTCTCATGCAACGGGGTCGTCAAGATGATACTAAAGAAACGATCTCCCGTCGCCTACAGGTTTATATCGACCAAACTGCCCCCGTTTTAGATTATTACGGTCAAAAAGGCACTCTTAACCATATCGACGGTAATCAACCGATGGACGCGGTTACTGCCGCTCTAACAGCAGTTGTGACTCCTGTTTAAAGTTTCTCTCAGATCATCAGTAATCAGTCATCAGTAATCAGTAATCAGTGATCAGTTATCAGTAATCAGTGATCAGTAGGTTGGGTTGAAGCATGAAACCCAACGCCCGCATGGGTTACGCTACCGCTAACCCATCCTACAAATAATTGTGCCTCCCTACTTATACTAAATCCAGTTATTAAAAACTGATTATTTATTCCCTCTTTTGCCTCTTGCATGAGTGCCTGTCCTGATATGTAGCCTATACTCAACGGATTTAGTATTATAAGTTTTTTATATCAAACAAGCTTTAATAGTTGAGCATATTAAAATTTACACTTCGCAATATTTATCTTTTCTTAAGAATTTATTGAAAATAATTCTCATTTGTTTACGAGGTTGCAATACTTCCAGCGATTATGGTATAATTTCGCAGTATGAAATGATGGGACGTTCTGTGCTTTTTTGGTTTTTTAGCTGTCTGGTGAGCATGAAAACCCTTGCTAAATCTACACTAACCTATTCAGCAACAGCAACAACTGGCAGTTAAAGAACCTTTTTTAAGCCAACCCGTTGATCAATTAATTGTGTAGTTTTGTTGCAAAAAGAAAGTTTTTTTGACAAAAAGAACAAAGTGTGCTGCCACTGGATTTAAAATAAACTCAATTGTCCTTCTTGTTTTAAGCGCCAGTTATCATCACCAACTCTCTGGGCAATATCTTCGAGGACGCTTAGAATCGTCTGATTTTCGGGAGTTGTGCCATTTTTTAACAGAGGTAATATATTAAAAACAAT
>NZ_JASJFE010000167.1:0-2440 GCF_030067735.1 Microcystis sp. M53598_WE2
CCGATTTCCCGTGTGATTGCTAAGGACTGTTGATGAAACTCGATCGCTTTTTGGTATTCTCCTAGGGAATAGTAAACATTGCCTAAACCCATGTAGGAATACGCTTCACCCTTCCGATTACCGATTTTCCGTTCGATCGCTAAGGATTGTTGATAAAACTCGATCGCTTTTTGGTATTCTCCTAGGGAATCGTAAACAATGCCTAAACTGGTGAGGGATGCGGTATATTTCCAGTTGGTTTGCTCCTCCTGTTGTTGGTAAACAGTGACTAATTCAAGGTAATAATCGGCCCGGGTTTGATAATACCCCCGTCGGGTGAGAAAATCATCGATAGCACGGAGAATATCAAAAGCATTGTCGTACTCGGTTAACTGATAGCAATGATAGAAAATTTCTAGGTAAGGTTGCACATCGTTGAGGATTTCCCAGGAGTCGGGTTGAGCAATAGAAAGATAATAGGCGATCGCTTTTTGGTGTAATTCCCTTTGATCGCCGGCTTTGTATTGTGCATATTCCCAAACTAAAGGCTGAAAACTAAAAATTCGCTGGCGATTTTCCTCTTTTTCTTCTAATAATGATCGTCGCTGCAATTCTCGCAGATCTGCCGTGATCTCGGACAGTGCGATCTCGGGGTAATTATCCATCACCGCTTTGGCTGCTGGAGAATCAAATTCTCGGCGATAAATGCTGGTTTTAGTGAATAATTCCTGCTGTCTTTGGCTAAGTCGCTGAAAACTAGCATCTAAAACTAAAGCAATTCCCACTGTCTCTTGACGATGACTCCCCACCACCTGCGGATCGCTCAAAAGTTGCGATAAATTTCCTAATCCTAAATCCGCTAACCTTTCTAAACTGGGGTTTTGCGGAAATTCTGCTAAGATTAAATCCGCCACCAATCGCAGGAGTAATGGATGACCATCCACCCGTCGAGAAAAGTTCTCTAGATCCCCTGTTATTTGCGATTCCGCTAACAATTGCGCCCCTTCAGGTGGTTTCAAACCTTTTAGCTCGATCCAACGGTTAAAACCCCTAGTTTTTGGCTTTTCTCTGGTGGTGACTATAATTTTGCTCGTGTCACCTTTTTCTATCCAAGCAGTGAAAAACTGCTGATAAAATTCATTATTCCAAGAACCATCTTCCCCTAATAAACTCTCTAGATTATCAATAATAATTAGGTGGCGATGGCGTTGCAATTGTCTGATTAAAGCTTCCTGTAAATCTATTTCTTTTTCGGGGACAGGATAACCAAAGTCCGTCAGGAATTGGCGAGCTAAACCACTAAATCCGCCCAGATTTCCCGCTTCCCACCAAAAGCGTTTTGGGAATAAATCTTCATCGTCTCCTAGGGAAGGATCGAGGGTAATTTTCTCCTCAAAAATTTTGCTGGCTAGGGTAGATTTTCCAATTCCTCCAACTCCTTTGATGCCAATCATCGCAACATTTGGATCATTAAACCACTGCTTAATTTGGGTGATTTCCTCCTCCCTTCCCTGCCAATGGACGAGACTTTTTCGAGCATTTCCTCCCTTGAAAATACTCCTTTGACTACTGCGATTATTTTCTATTGCGTCTGCTGTTGCGTGCAGATCCGCCAGTCATTCAGGAGGGATTCCTAGATTTAAATTACCCTTAACTTCTTGAATGTTCAATTGTTGTTTAATATCTTTGTTAATTTGCATACCAATTTGAGTTTTCGTTTCTGTTTGATTCTGATTAATTGTCATAATTTGTTGTGCTAGGGTTTGGATTTCTTGGGCAAAATCGGGGTCTTTGAGCATTTCTACCTGTAAAAAAGGAACCACTTGCTGTTCAATCATTGCCTCGGATTTGGTTTGTTCGGCTGCCGCTAAAACCTTGGCTGCGGCCGGTTCCTTTTGTAACTTTTGCTTAATTTTTTGCCACAATTCTACACCTTTATCCATGGCTCCTTCCGTTAATTTACCGATAACAGCTTCAAAGGCGATTTTAGCGATTTCGGCGGCGGCTAATTCGGCTAACATAATTATCAATTGCGAGAATTTTTCGCCATTCTAGCACAACGGCAACAGCAGTTGTGGACGGTTTAAATGTTTGGTTGACTGTTCAAAAAGTAAAAAACAAAACTCTGATATCGTTGCCACAACAGGATTGAGATTAGAGCGAAGCGGACGCGCTGGTAAGCTAAGACATATTTAGGGTTTGCGGCAAAAAGTACGGGCGAAGCATTCGGATAGAAAATCTCCGGTTTCACCGATAGGTTATGCCCAAATGCTTCGCCCCTACAGGACGCGGGCCGATGAAGACGCAAAAATCTTGCACCTGTTTCGCTCGTAAAGCCACAAAACCCCTACCTTGCCTACATTTCACATTTATTCAGCAAACCCTATTTAAACTGCTTATTCTTAGATTAGCCGAATCTCCTCCAATTCCTTTACTGTTGCCTCTTGCCTCGTCTCAACAA
>NZ_JASJFE010000984.1:0-5820 GCF_030067735.1 Microcystis sp. M53598_WE2
AAGTACTGGATCTGGGAGTGATCGGGGGGAAATTTAGGCACTTTTTCCCTGAAAATTAGGTAATTGGCCACCTCAAAACTGGTAAAACCCCACACCCCACACCCCACACCCCACACCCTACCCCCCGGAAAAACTTTTTGCCGCAAACCCTGTCTAAACTCCTAGCCGATCATCCTGGTGATTTGAAAGGCTTCCGCGATCGGCCCGAGGGCCAATATCGGCAAGAAAGTGAGCGCACCGAGAATTAAAATCACCCCCGCCGTCACGCTGGTAAAGAGTCCGGTATCGGTGCGGAGGGTTCCGGTGGTGGCGGGAACCGGTTGTTTGCGGGACATCCCATCGGCTAACAAGAGCAGGGCGGCGATCGGGATATACCGTCCGGCGAGTAAACTGAAGGAGGCACTTAGATTCCACCAGAGAGCGGTAATCGTCGGTTTGGCACCAGCCGCAATCGCAAGCGGCGCAGGTTGGGAATCCCCTAGTCCCTCGAATCCCGACCCGTTATTGGCAGCGGCGGAAGCGTACTCGTAGATAACTTGAGATAATCCGTGAAAGCCGGGGTTACTGATGCCCTGAAAGTCGGGAAAGGCAAGGGCGATCGCTCCGGGGATGAGGATGGCGATCGGGTGAACCAGCAGAATTAAAAAACTCGCTAACACCACTTCCCGTTTCTCGATTTTGCGCCCGAGGAATTCGGGGGTTCGCCCCACCATTAGCCCGGTGACGAATACCGCAAGGATCAGATAGGCAAACAGGTAGGCGGTGCCGGTTCCCTGGCCGCCGAAAACGATTTGCAGGAACAGATTCGAGAGGGTGGCGAAGCCGCCGTTCGGCATCAAGGAATCGTGCATGGCGATCACCGCACCGCACATGGTGGCCGTGGTAGTTACCGCGTACAGGGCCGATTGCGCCCAACCGAAGCGTACTTCTTTGCCCTCGAAGTTAACCGCTCGCTCGACCCCTAGCAGGGAGTTAACCGCCTGGTTGCCGTTATATTCCCCGATCGCTGTGATGATCGTAAAGCCGATGAAGATACCGAGGGGAATTAGATAGATTAACCGAGCTTGCTTGAGATTATCGGCGAAAACCCCGTAGGTATAGATCAGGGAGGTGGGAATCGAGAGAATCGCTACCAACTGCACCAGATTGACGAATCCGTTCGGGTTTTCAAAGGGGTGGGCCGAGTTGCTGGCAAAAAAGCCACCGCCGTTTTCTCCCAATTCCTTAATAATCTCGAAGTGGGCCACTGGACCGCGGGCGATCGCCTGACTCAGGTTGGGGTTTTCTAGCGTCGGCAAGATCGCCGGGCCCGCGAGGGTTTCCGGGACTCCGGCGATGATCAGGGCAATTGCCCCCACGATCGAGATCGGTAAGAGGATACGGGTGATCGCTCGGATCAGATCCACGTAGAAATTGCCCAACGGTCGCCCCGTCAGTCCCCGAATAAAGGCGATCCCCACCGCTAGACCGGTTCCGGCCGAGGTGAACATCTGGTACCCGAGACCCCAGATCTGACTCCCGTAGCTGAGGGTGGTTTCTCCGGAATAATGCTGTTGGTTGGTGTTGGTGATAAAGGAAATCGTCGTATGTAGCGTGGTGTCCCAAGAAGGGGCGGGGATCCCCGTCGGGTTGAGGGGAAGGAATCCTTGGCCCGCAATCAGGGAAAAAACCAGAATTGCTATTACCGCGTTACTGTAGAGAACGGCGCGGGTGTACTGCCAGCCGGTCATATTCTCTTTCCCTTTCACCCCGACGAAGCTGTAAAGAAGATTCTCGGCTCGATCGCACAGTGGGTCGAGTAGGGTTCTCCGTTCCATGAAAACCCTAGCCATATAGCGCCCGAAAAAGGGGGTGATCGCCACGATTATCAGGATCGTGAGCGCGATTTGAATCCATCCTTGCAACATGGTTCGATCAACTCCAAAAAAAGGCCCGTCGAGGCTCGATCAACGATCAACCGGGAAACTCACGGGTTCGCTGTCTCGAAACCGCTTGCTGAAAACCGAGTTTGTCTAATCATTAGCGATCATTAACAAATGGATGTCGAGGGATTATTATCGCCTCTGCTGGAACGATTATAGCGATTTGTCGCACCTTGACAATCTATATTTTTTCCGTTCGTTGTCCTATCAGCTTTTACGCACTTATGCAGCAATACCGACAATCAGCAATTATCAGTGACTCTTAAGATGTTAGGTCACAAGTGTTTGATCCAAGCTGATGGCCAAATACCGCCAATTTCGAGACCAGCTAGACCACTAGAGCTATTTATAAGGGTTTTACCACGACTATCAGCCAATTTTATCGATAATTTACCTTTGAGGGTATCTTGACAAGCAAAACAGAGACCTTTTTCTGTGGGTACACGCACGCGATCGGGAGGATGATCACTGATACCGATTAAGACAATGGTATAATTCTCGTTGGTTGCCCTCATTTCCCAGTATCCCCAGGGTTGCACTGTCCAAGTTAGTTGAGAATTCCAGATATCAAACTTATAAAAGCGATTTTGCCAGTGAATACCGATAATTCCCACCGATTCCGTCCAGTGGAGAACTTTCCGGGTAGAACCCACTGCGGTTAAGGTTAAATCGGGATTTTCAGGGAAAGCATTACAATTAATCCAAAACCACTTTTCGGGGAAAGAATAACCCCAATTTTTCTCGCTATAAAAAGGTACATTCTCAAATTGGTAATTTTTTCCCCCATAGGTAATCATTCCCGTTGCTAAACCATGAGCAGTTAAAATCTGCCAACCCGGGTCAAAAATCGGTAAATAAGATAATATTCCTGCTGTTGCTTGGGGTAAACGCTTGTTATCTCCCCAACTGTACCTAGTTTCAACGCGATAATCCCATTGACAGATTTCTCCAGTGACGGGATCATAAATTCGTCCTTGCTGCTGGTTTGCCGTTGCTTGATAACCCTCTTGAACAGACTCAAAAAAAGCCGACGGGGAAAGGAGACAGGGACGGATTTTTAAGTTAGTTTTTCCCCAATGGATAATGGCTAATTGCTGACGACTTGCCCAAAATTTATCCGTATCGGGAAAAGTGCGACAAAGATAATTAGATTCTATGGCTAAAATTTGTACCGCTCCGCCGCTATTGACTTGACCGCCGCTTGGGTCTTGAATAGAATACATAAAGGCGAATCCGTCGGCTAATTGCGGAATCATGACTCGGAAGTACCAACCTTCAAAGAATCGGGGAGTGATACCATCCCAATGGTAGCCAGAATGAGGGGGTTGTGAAGACATCTATGGGTTTATCTTTAGGTATTGATTTTGGCACATCGGGAGCGCGAGCGATTGCTATTGATTCTAGCAAAAATATCGTCGCTGAGGTTCATTATCCTTTCACTAATGCCAATTTTCAGGATTGGCAAAAGGCCCTATTTTATTTATTGGATAATCTAGGGGATTCGGTACGTTCAGAACTTAAATCGATCGCGATTAATGGTACTTCCTCGACGGTGTTATTATGTGATAATTGGGGTAATCCTCTTTCTCAGGCAATATTATACAATGACGGGCGAGGAATTGCCTTTTTAGAAGCAATTAAAGCTATAGCACCCCCTCACCATCCCGTGATTATTGCTACCTCCAGTTTAGCTAAATTACTTTGGTGGAGTGAACAAGAAATTTTTTCGCAAGCGCGTTATTTTCTCTCGCAAGCGGATTGGTTAGCATTTCTGCTGCACGGTAAACTGGGAATTAGTGATTATCACAATGCCTTAAAGTTAGGTTATGATCTCGAAAATCTCTGTTATCCCGATTGGTTAGAGAATTTACCGATGTTTAATTTATTACCGCAAATTTTTGCTCCGGGTACAGCGATCGATACTATTAAACCGGATTTAGTGACTCGTTTTGCTATCCCGAAAGATTGTTTAATTTATACGGGAACCACCGACAGCATAGCGGCATTTTTAGCCAGTGGTGCTAATTCTTTAGGGGATGCAGTGACATCTTTAGGTTCAACTTTAGTCTTAAAATTATTAAGTAGCCAGAAAGTTGATGATAGTAACTATGGCATCTATAGTCATCGTTTAGGAAATTTGTGGTTAACTGGTGGGGCATCCAATACGGGAGGAGCAGTGTTAAAGAAGTTTTTTTCTGATCAAGAATTGAGAAATTATAGTTTAGCAATAGATGGACAAAAAGAAAGTAATTTAGATTATTATCCTCTACTAAAAGCGGGCGAACGCTTTCCAATTAATGATCCTTTTTTACCCGTGAAACTGACTCCCCGGCCCGATAATCCTCGAGAATTTTTGCATGGTTTACTAGAAAGTATTGCCCGCATTGAAGCTTTAGGTTATCAGCGTTTACAGGAATTGGGAGCCAATAAATTAGAGCGAGTTTATAGTGCCGGTGGTGGGGCAAAAAATCCGACTTGGAGAATAATTCGTCAGCGTCATTTAGGGGTTCCCGTGCTTTTGTCTAAACAGGAGCAAGCGGCCTATGGTACTGCCCTATTAGCACAGCAATCGGTTACGCTGTTGAAATAGTCTCATAAGTAGGATTTGCGGCAAAAAGTTTGTTGGTGGGGTTAGGAGTCAGTATTCAGGAGTCAGTATTCAGGAGATAGGGTGATAGGGTTTTGGGGCGATAGGGTGATGAGACAGCTTCCCCATTTCCCCATTTCCCCATTTCCCCACTTCCCCACTTCCCCACACCCTACACCCTACACCCTACACCCTTCGTTAATTAACCATAATAGGGTGGCTCATTACCCAGTTTCCATTTGATATTACAGCCTAAACTCGGTTTTTGGTCCGTCGGCACTGGTTGACCGGTTAAAACCTTGTCAATAGCGGCGCGGAGATCTTTGCCTGTCACCGGTATTCCATTACTAGGACGACTATCATCCAACTGACCGCGATAGACTAGGCTGCGCTGACTATCAAAGAGGAAAAAATCGGGAGTACAGGCTGCCGTGTAAGCTTTCGCCACTTCTTGGCTTTCGTCATAGCATAAATTGAATTTAAAGTCAAGGGTTATCGCCATTTTTTTCAAATTTTCGGGCGAATCATCGGGATATTTCTCCACGTCATTAGAACTAATTGCGAGGATGCCCAGATTGGTATTAGCATAATCGCGACCTAGACGGGTAAGTTCTTCTTGAATGTGTTTAACAAAGGGACAATGTTCACAGAGGAAGATGACTAACAGAGCGGTTTTAGCCGCAAAGCTGTCCAGAGAGATAGTTTCACTCGAAACCACATCGGGTAAGGCAAAACTGGGAGCTTTTGTCCCCAGATCTAACATTGTGGACTCGGTGCGTGCCATAAAGTTTCTACTCTTTTCTATAGGGAGGACTGAGATTTTTATAGCATTTCACGCTTCATCGCGCAAATTTAAGGCCTTAACCAGCATCAGTAAACAGTAATCAGTGAACAAGTAATCAGTAAACAGTGAACAGTAAACTGATAAGCCATTGACCTATCTAAATTACTGGTTAGAGCTGCAGTAGTCATGGTTCGCAGTGTCCGCTAATTGTGGAATAAAACTACTACAGAAATTCGCTTCTTCATCAGTAGTTTAGCAGCGGATGCCCAAAAACACGCCGAGGTGATTCGCAGACATTGGAGTATTGAAAATAGCCTCCATTGGGTAAGTACCTAAGCAAAATTAATTACACATCTAAGCCACTACTCCGTCAGACTTCTGGTGTGAGGAAACAGTGAACTGAAAACTCAAATCCGATCCCTAATAGCTGTCTCCCGTCTCGGAGTCTCCCGTCTCGGAGTCTCGGAGTCTCCCGTCTCGGAGTCTCGGAGTCTCCCGTCTCGGAGTCTCCTGTCTCGGAGTCTCCT
>NZ_JASJFE010000512.1:0-2630 GCF_030067735.1 Microcystis sp. M53598_WE2
AACTGGATGGTAGTGATACAATAGAAAACCTTCACCGAAATATTATTAATTATCTTGAACGATTAATTTAAATCCATGCTTAGTACAGAAACCACCCCTAAATTCACCTACCAACCCCACTATAAACCCAATCAATTAATCTGCGGTCACGGCCAAACAGCAATTATCACGGGATGGACAGTAAAACAGTCCCTTGCTAAACATTTAAATCCCGACCAATACGCGGTGATTGGTAATCTTTATAGTCCCACCAGAGGAATTAGTCCCCTGCTGAGAAACTTAATAGCAAATCCCCACGTTAGATACTTAGTTATTCTCAACGCAACTAAGGAAGATAAGAACTCCGGTAGCTGTCAATGTTTGCTAGATTTTTTTAGTCAAGGATTCCAGTTAGGAAAAAGTGACACAGGTAAAGAATGTTGGCTAATTAATTCTTCTACCACTGGATATATTGACAAAGAAATTGACCGAGAAATTCTCGAAAAATTGCGTCAATCAATTCAATATCAACCAGTTAAATCCATCCCAGAAGCGATTGAAACTGTCAAAAATTATGCAAAACAATCCCCCTTACCAACTTGGGGAAAACCATTAACCTTTCCTATCTCAGAAAATCTTCCTTCTTTGCTACCCGGGACAAGATACGGTCATCGCATTGAAGGAAAAACTATTGCCGAAACTTGGGTAAAAATTCTCCAAAAGATTAAAACCACCGGCACAATTAGACCGACAGGATATGATGGTAAATGGCAAGAATTAATTGACCTAATGGCCGTTGTCACCAATGAACCCCCAGACTTTTATTTTCCTGAACCTAATTATTTGCCTATAGATAGAGCTTTTCTCACCGAATATATCGGACAAATTCTTGATGATTCTCCTATACACCAAGGAGTTAAATACACCTACGGTCAAAGATTGCGCTCTTGGTTTGGCCGAGACCAAATTGCACAGGTTATTAATAAATTAATCTCAGAAATTGACGCAGCCAGTGCAGTTATGTCCCTCTGGGATGTGAAAGACCACGAAAAGGGAGGTAGTCCCTGTTTAAATCATATTTGGGTGCGAGTGGTGGAAAATGAATTATCTCTCACCGCAATATTTAGAAGTAATGATATGTTTGCCGCTTGGCCGGCAAATGCCATGGGATTGCGCGCTTTACAGCAACATATTTGCCAAGAAATCAATCAACGCTCCCAGTATAATTTAACCTTGGGTCCATTGATTACTATTAGTCAATCGGCCCATATATACGATGATACTTGGGAGAATGTCGAACGATTAATCGCCACCCAGTACGATAAAATTGTCAATCAGCGCGACTTTTTTGACCCTAGCGGTAACTTTTTGATTTCTGTGGAAAAAGAACAAATTCTTGTCCAACAAACTACCCCCGGCAGCGGGGAAGTTGTCGCTTGTTATCAAGGCAAAAATCCCCTCAAATTAATCCGCGAGCTTGCAACAACCAATCCCGCAATTATTCCCGAACATATCGGTTATCTGGGAATCGAGTTACAAAAGGCATACAATTGTCTCAAAAATAATCAGCCTTATATTCAAGACCAGTAGATAGGTGGGAAGTTTCAGTGAACAGTGAACAATAAACAGTAAACAGTGAAAAGACAGTAGGAAACTTCTATTTAATACTACTCACTTAAAACTCAAATCTGATAACTGATAACTGATAACTGATAACTGATAACTGATAACTGATAACTGATAACTGATTACTGGTCCTTGTTTGCTGAACCAGCGCCGCGATATTTGAGAGATGAGGAGCGAATTGGGTTAGCCACCGTCGGATTATTGGTGATTTTAACCTCCGCACCGCGATATTTACCTCCTCGCTCCTTGACAGGAGCCTCAGCGACTGTTGGCTCGATATAGGTGGCGCCACGATACTTTTTCTCGCCGGCGGTTTCTGGAGTGGGGACGGGGAGATTCTTCTGCTCTTCTCGTCCTTGCCATAAAAAGGTGACGACAATCACAACTGTCAAGAGAATTAATAGCTGAATCTGCCAAGGAGCTAAAACCAGACTCAACACTAAACTGATTACCGTGGCGGCACTGGCCAGATAAGCGATCTCATCGCTGGACTGCTGCCAGAAATAGGCAGCCAAGGCAGCGGTGAATAGTGGGAACAAAAACAAATAGGACATTCTGGGTACACCTTGTCACGCTAGTGAACCAATCTCTCTATTATTACCCCCCTAGCTTCGATCGGCGAAAAATATTAACTTAGCTTATATTACATATAAGTTTTATTTTGTCAATTTTTCTTTACAATTCGTAAAAATATTGTTACATTTATTTACATGAGCTAAAAGTTAAAGCAAAACAGCCAAGACACCAAGCCAGTTCAGATTGTTTCGGGGAGTATCAGACAAAATATGATTCCCTTAGTCCGAGACAACGGTGAAAAACTGGGCTGACTAGCTTAAAAAAGTTTTCGGGGTTTGGGTTTGCCCCATTGACAGATTTGCTTGAGTTCTCCTACATAACTTAGCGCTACCTCGGCTGGACACCGAGGTTTTTTATTTGGTTACAGCATTTTCGACTAAGTAGGGTTGGCTGAATAAATCTAAAAACCTTGTTGGATAAGGCTTTTAGACTTTTTTTCCCTGAAAAAG
>NZ_JASJFE010000882.1:0-2101 GCF_030067735.1 Microcystis sp. M53598_WE2
CTATTGCAAATGCTGATTCCCAAACCCGATACTTCCCCAGTCGTCCAAGAAAAAACCCCAGACAAGCAAACCAAGGCAACTTTTGTGAGTAATACGGCTAAAAATCCCGATTTATTTAGCCAAGGTGAGAAAATACTGCTTAATTCCACTCCTAACAAAGAAAAAGGCGCAGCGGCCTTTAAAAAGGAAGATTGGTCAAGTGCGATCGCAGTTTACCAACTAGCAGCCACTCCCCAAGCAAACGATCCGGAGGGCAAAATCTATTACAATAACGCCAAAGCTAGACAAAAGGGTAATAAACATACTATAGCCGTCGTTGTCCCCATCGCTAACGACCCCAACAGCGCCAAGGAAATTCTCCGAGGTGTGGCCAGGTATCAAGAGGAGTTTAATAATTCTAATCCGGGTAATCCTTTGGAAATAGTTATCGCTAATGATGGCGGTGGGTTACAATCAAAAGCGATCGCTGATGATCTGATTCAATCCGGTCAAGTTTTGGCAGTTATGGGCCACGGAATCGATCCTTTTAGTCAAAAAGCGATTGAAAGTTACGAAAAAGAAGGATTAGCCATTCTTTCTCCCCTGACTACCAGTGTTAGTCAAACGGGAAATGCAACCCTGAAAACCATTCCCCTTAAGGATAAGTCTCAGGAAGTTTTAGGCAGTTATCTGGAAGCAGTGGCCAAAACTTTGGCTAATTATGCTAGTAAGCAAGAGAATTCTCCCTCAGTGGTTCTTTTTTATAATTCCGATAGTCCCTATAGTCAAAAATTAAAGGATTCCTTTGCTAAAGCAATAAAGGAACCGGGAGGCAAGATAGTTAAGGCAATAGACACAACCAAAGCCAATTTTAACGCTAAAACCGCCATAGATCAGGCAAAACAAGCCGGCGCTAAGGTGGTATTTTTGGCCTTGAGTAAAGACGGCGATCGCATCGATCAAGCCGTGGCTATTGCCCAAGAATCGTCTGGAATGCTCTTATTAGGCGGAAATGAACTTTATACACCCGATATCCTCATTCAAGGAGCGGATAGCATCGACGGATTAGTTCTAGCAGTACCTTGGAGTTTCCAAGCAACGGATCCTTTTGCCAAAGATGCGCTGAAAAGTTGGCGCGGTCGCGTCAGTTGGCGTACTGCTACCGCCTACGATAGCATGAAAGTATTAGGAGAAGCGATCGCTAAAAGTTCTGACCGTGCTACTGTAGTCGAAAGTTTAAATCGAGGAATCACCTTGCAGGGAAGCACCACGGATTTTAACATTTTTAACCAAGTTCCCTTGGTGCGTGCTAATCGCGGCAATGAGGGGCCAAAGGGTTCTCAATATCAGTTCGATCCTAAGTAGGTAGGCGTTAAAAATTATCAGATGCCCCCCTTATCAAGGGGGCAGGGGGGATCGAACCTAAAATCCATTTTTAATTTAATTATAACCAGCTACTTATCTAAAATAGATAATGTGATGTCGAGGAGTAGAATCAAGTCTAATTTTATGAACAATATCTTACCCATCCTAGCTTTATTAATGTCGGTGTCGGGAATTGCCGTGTCTTTGGGACGGGAGGAAGTCCGATGTCGTCTCGGTTTAGAATCGGCAGCCTGTCCCCGGGAAGAAGAAAAAACCAGCGAAGACACCCCCGCAACTACCCCCGCAACTACCCCAGAATCTCCCCGGATAGAAAAAACTCCCACGGAAACTACCCGCAATAGCGAAGCTTCCCCCGAAGTTTCCCCGTCTCCTGAAAGCGAAACTCCAGTGGAATTCACTCCCATCCCGGAAAAGAACCCCAGTCCAGAAGTACCCCCCGAAAATCCCCCCACCTCAGAAACCAAAGCGCTCGAAGAAACTCCAGATGCAGAAAAAAGTCCGGATGTCAATCCATCTAAAGATGGAGAAACTGAAAGTATTCCGTTAGAAGTTATTCCCCCCGCACAGTAAAATCGGACAAAATCAATTTCTGGTGGGGTAGGGTTGATTCATGAATCAACCCTACAGATCCCGGACATTGACACTCCCCGCTCTAAAGAGACGGGGATTCTTGGTTCACAGAGATTACTTGCTTAGACAGAATTGCTTCTGAAAAAGTAGAGGTATTCTCTCCCCA
>NZ_JASJFE010000449.1:0-5574 GCF_030067735.1 Microcystis sp. M53598_WE2
AGAAGTTAAAATTGGTAAAAGTTCTGGAGGTGATTTTTCAGAGATTACTGCCAGACTATATAAATTAAACTCTGGCCCAAGACAAGCTGCTAAACTTAAAATTTCCTGGGTTTCGGGGGGCAATTTCTGCATTTTACCGACCATAAATTGAATCAGATTATCGGTACTGCCAATCCTTTGAATTTGGCCGAGATGCCATTGCCAATAACCCCTATTATTGTCGGTTTTAGTGGTTGTTTCCTGCCCCGATTGGAAAAATAGCAAATTTTCCCAGTAGATAGTTTTGAGAAATTCATTGACAAAAAAAGGATTACCGTGGGTTTTTTGCCAGACTAAAGCGGCCAAAGATTGCACATATTCGGGTGAATGATTTAAGGCGTCAGCAATTAACTGATTGACCTGTTCAAGCCCTAGAGGTCTTAAAATAACTTGATTGATAATTATGCCCCCCTGCTCTAATTTATCGAGAGTAGCGGTTAGGGGATGGGTGGAATTAATTTCATTACTGCGATAGGAGCCAATTAAAAACAAATAGTCCATATCGCCATCGAGCATAATTAATTCTATTAACTGGAGACTAGCCAAGTCTGCCCATTGCAAATCATCGAGAAAGATGACTAAGGGATGTTCTGGGGAACAAAAGACCCGAATAAAATTTTTAAAGACTAAATTAAAGCGATTTTGAGTAGCGATCGCTCCTAATTGTAACACCTCTGGTTGTGGACCGATAATTAATTCTAGTTGGGGAATCACATCAATAATAACCCGTGCATTCGCCCCCAAAGACTTGAGGAGTTTTTGTCGCCATAGTTGCAGTTGTGGCTGACTTTCCCCCAAAAGTTGCTTAACCAGATGAGTCAAAGCGCTAATCACGGCAGCGTAGGGAGTATCGCGCTGAAATTGGTCAAATTTACCGGAGATAAAAAAGCCGCGTTTTTCAGTAATTGGCTGATAAATTTCCCTAACCAAGGTGGTTTTACCCATGCCAGAATAACCCGTAACTAGCATCAGTTCGGTGTGAGAGGAGTTTTTATCCACCGTGGCTACCCGTTGAAAAGCAGTGAGGAGAGTGGCGATTTCTGCCTCCCTACCGTAGAGTTTTTGGGGAATTTGGAACTGATTGGCTAGATCTTGCCTAGCGATGACAAAATCCTCAATTTTACCCGTTGTTTCCAGTTGTCTTAAACATTCTTCTAAATCTGCCCGAATACCGTAGGCACTTTGGTATCGTTCCTCGGGGGTTTTAGCCATCAGTTTCCTGATGATTGCTTCCACCACTGGGGGAATTTTCTCCCTGACGAGACTATTAATCTCCAAAGGTTGTTTTGCCAGATGACAGTGAACTAATTCCAAAGCATCGTTAGCCCGAAAAGGTAATTGTCCGGTGAGAAGTTCATAGAAGCTAACGCCCAAGGAATAAAAATCCGTGCGGTAATCGAGACTGCGATTCATCCGTCCGGTTTGTTCGGGAGAAATATAGGCTAAAGTCCCCTCAAGGACGTTGGGATTTTTTAGCCCCGGATTTTCCCGCCGCAGGACACTGGCAATGCCAAAATCGATGATTTTAATTTGTCCGGTTTCGGGGTTAAGAACTATATTGGCAGGATTAATATCTTTGTGAATAACCTTGGCGTTGTGAATTTTCTCTAAATTAGCCACTATTCGGGGTGCAAGGCTTAAAAAGTCCCTTAAGGCCAGGGGTTTGCCCTCTAGCCATTTTTTTAAGGATATACCCCCGAAATCTTCCAAAATAATCACGGGAGTTCTGCGGTAGGTTTCTAAACCATAGGCTTTAATCGCCCCCTCGAAGTTCAGGCCGCAGATGGTTTTATACTCCTGTTTGTAGTGGGTTAGTTCTTGTGCGGTTGGATATTCTTGCTTGAGGATTTTGAGCATAACCGGTTGATTATCGGCGATGCGAATGGCCCGATAGACTTCTGAGTTAACACTTTCGTAGATTTGGGCAAGAATGTCGTATCCGTTGAGAACAATCATTTTTTTACTTGGCGATTGTAAATGGCTGCGGGTCTCCCCAAGAAAAATTCTACGGGAACTAAAACAAGACTCCGCAAGGCTGACAGGACTCGATTTACCTGTGAGACGGAAGGACGGGGAGAAGGCAGCACTTGCTCGAAATACTCGGAATGCAAGGTAAAACCAAAGTGAACATCTTCCGGCAAACTCAGTTTAGCAATCGGTCCGTCCTTGAGATTGCCAGGGTTAAATAACCAAGCTTCTAATACTCTGGTCGGGGTTAAAACCGTCGTAAATAGATAGCCCTGTTCTTGGGGAATAAACTGAATGCTATCTAAAATATAGCCATCGGGACAAACATAAAAATCCAGTAGTCCCCGACCTAAATGTGATACATGAGTATTACTGGCTTTTTTTTCTTGGCTAATCTGTTCAGTTAACTGATTCCAATCCTTATCGAAGGAAACCTTGGCTAATACCGAGGGCAAGTCATGACAGGGAAGTTCGGCATCCCTGAGGATGCGATTACTTTGGTCGCGAAAATCCATATACTGACGACGACAGATTAATTCGCGCACATAACCGGCATAAACCTGATAAATAGCGCTGTATCCCTGTTCCGATTCCCGCGGGTCGGCGGTGTAGAGAGTGGTAGAGAACCACCCCGGATGGATGAAAGCTTGTTCGCTCATCACCCTGGCATCTTCGATAACCACTTTGCGCAGCACTCCGGGGTCAAAGGAAAACATCCAGGGAATGCCGTGGTATTCGGGGGGATAACCCTGACCGGTAAAATGTTGGATATCGTCTTTTTCGATCGCTTCGGTTAAACTAATAGTGGCGTTTTGGATGGCCACCAGCTGAATTTGACCGTTGGTACTATGGTAATTACAAAGGAAGTGATAACTGTCGCCATTGAAGGTAATTAATTGCGAGGGAACGGTGGTTTCTTCTTCCTTGAGGTCTTGACGTTTAACCAGATAAATTTGAGTTTTCGGATAGGTTTCTTCCGGCTTAATTCTGATACCTAATAGTTTGGCTACTCCCATCTGAAAGGGCATATCGGGAATCATGATATAATCCTCGGTGACGATGACCGAATGGGGACTACCATCGAGGATAGCTCCCTGTAGTTTCCAGGGTTTAAGTTGTTTTTGTTGATCCCAAAGAACAATATACACGGATTTATCTAAATCTTTTAACATACCTCCCGATATAAGTTTTAGCTTTAATTCACAGGTGATAAATTCTTTGGTTTTTTTGTCGTAGAAGGGGTGAGCGGTATTTTCTAGGACTGGGAAAATAGACAAAGGCACGGAAACAAGATGTTGGTCAAAATAACCAATCGGAGTGATAGTATCCAGGGAAACCGGATCCACTTCCCAGTAACGTCCCGCATCGGCAGTGAGAATTAATCGGGTTTCTTCTAGTTGTTGCTCTTCGGCAACTTTTTCTAGTTTAACCATAGCAGTATTCGCTATTTCTGAACAACCCAAAATGCTGACCACGGCAGGAAAAGTGGCTTGACTAATATTAAATATCGGTAAAACTTTTCGCCAAAAACTATCCCAGGTTTTCAGTTTTTTACTGTAAACATTAACTTGATTATTTTTCCCTTGCAAGTCCCATTTAATAATTACACCCTCGCCAGAGAACAAATGACGGTCATTTTTTCTATGAAAAGGACAGACGATAAAAACGTATCCCGACAGATTTTCTGGCCAACGTCCCTCGGTAATTGTGGCGACTGCTTGATATAAATTGTTCTCATCCGGTTGACCTAGTTGCGAGCGACTAAAATTACTAACGTTGACAGTATTTTGGACAGTATCTTTGTTTGACATATTCATAAGTAGAGTTTGCGGCAAAAAGTTTGTTGGTGAGGTCAGGAGCCGGTCGTCGGTCGTCAGGAGATAGGATTCAGAAGTCAGGATTCAGGAGCCAGGAGACAGGTTTTAGGTGTTGGGGTTTTGGGGTTTTGGGGTTTTAGTTCAATTTCCCCACTTCCCCACCTCCCCAATTCATAATTCATAATTCATAATTCATAATTCCCACTCCCCCCACACCCTACACCCCACACCCCACACCCCACACCCTCACTGATTACTGATTACTGTTTACTGTTTACTGATAACTGATAGAGGATTTCACCTCTAAAAAATAGCGTCGATACAATTCATAGCCTGGTACTACTTTATCTCCTGATTGTTTGAGCAGCCCCATACTGCTGAGTTTGTAAGCGAGAATTGGGTCTAATTGTACGGGTTCCACCGCGCTCATCACCCGATCGAGGGCTTTTGCTAGTTCAGGCTGTTGTTCTAATACCGCCCAATGGCGTCGCAGGTGATGGGCATAAATCCCCGTGACGGAGGTGGCACTGGTTAATATTTGCGTCATGGTTATTTCCTCCCGACTGAGATAGTAGAGGGCAGTTTGTACCAAAGCCGGGTGTCCTCCCACTAACTCCATCAATTGTTTGACTTTTTCCTGATTTTCCCAGGTGAGTTGATAACGTTGGGCTAATTGCAATACCTCCTCAAGACTAAAATGACTTAACTGTGCGGGGAATCCCACGTTAAAGGGGGATTGATTGAGCTGCAGGGGAACATAAATTTCTGTGGAATGGACGACGATAAGACGGAGTTTTTGCCAAATAGGTAGGGTTTTGGCTTCTTCGTACCAAGAACGCAGCAGCGGTAAAAAATCCTTGGCCACCTGGGGATGTTCAAAAATCTGATTAAGTTCATCGAGAGCGAGGACAATGGGGGCGGTAATCGATTCAAGCAGATAGTCTTGAATGTAGACCGTACAGCTAATCTTGCTGCCTAAATCCTCATCCCAATACTCATCTAATTGCGGTTTTAACTGTAGTTGACGGGCGGCATTGGCACACAACCAGCGCAAAAATTGGTTTAAATCACTCAAAATGGCCAGGTCCACCTGTTCTAAGTTCAAACTCACCGTGCGGTAGCCTTGCTGTTTGGCAAAATCGAGCATTCTCAAAAGTAGGGAAGTTTTGCCCATTTCTTTCGGGGCTTTTATCCGCACTAAAGCCCCCGGTTTCTTGATTTCCTGCCTTATCTGTTCTTCGAGGGGAAGACGTTCTAAATAAAATGGGGAACCAAGGGGAACTGCCCCATTGGGATAGGGGGGTAATGTGTCCAATTTTTCGCTCTTGGATGGAGAATTAACCAGAATTTTGTCTTGAGGGGGTGCTGTTAGCTGAAAATTCAGGGCGGCGATTTCTTGCCAGTCGAGGCATAATCGACGACAAATTTGGGCAAAAGTGGCTTTTTCTACCGGTTTACCGGTCAGGAAGTTACTGACAATAGCCAGACTAAATTCAGCTTCTTTAGCTAAGGAGCGTTGACTGCTAAAGCCCTGCTTTCTCACGGCTAATTTAACTTGATTGAGGCAATGTTGTTGTACTCTTAGATGGCTCGATAGGGAATCTCTCATAAGAATTGGGGTGTAGGGTGTGGGGTGTAGGGTGTGGGGTGTAGGGTGTGGGGTGTGGGGAGTTTTCTCAGTGAACTGATAACTGATAACTGATAACTGATAACTGATAACTGATAACTGATAACTGATAACTGATAACTG
>NZ_JASJFE010000156.1:0-4284 GCF_030067735.1 Microcystis sp. M53598_WE2
GTGCCTAAATTTCCCCCCGATCACTCCCAGATCCAGTACTTTTTGATTGACAAAAGGTCTAAAAGTCTTACCCAACAAGGTTTTTAGATTTATTCAGCCAGCCCTAATTAGTGTTAGGGCTTCCTGAACAAATAATACAGGGCAATCTGGACATAGATTTCGCCGTTTTTGCCGTTAACGGAGGCAGGGGGCAGCAGGCAGCAGGCCGTTTTTGTAACGGGGATTTATGCCCCGCTCCAAAAACTTTTCGCCTTAAGGCGAGGTTTTAGACCCGATTTTTCCGATAACTTTTATAGCTTTTTATCTATGGATAAAATAATTTAGATCAATTTAACCCTAGGTTAGATGTGGTATAGACTAGGATTAGTAATTTATACTCAGATAGTTATGAGACAATCCGATCGAGAAATAATAATTTTAGCGGCTGTGGCCTCCCTCTTAGCGGTAGTGGCGGAAGTGGCGATCGCTTTTTAGATAAAAAAAACTGATTTATGAGGTTAAAGTCGGGCAAAATTGGCAATCAATGCCGAGGAAAGATATCGATAGAATGCTTGTGACAGGGGCAGCAATTGCGATCGCCTCGATGAGCGAAATTAAATCATGAATATTATTGTAACCGGTCAGGTAAAAAGAATCGAAATAGGCACGGGAACTTGGGCATTAATTGCTGATAACGGTCAAACCTACGAATTAATGGAACCTCCCGCCGAATTAACCCAAAAAAAGGCAAAAGTGACAGTTATAGGTCAAATTCGCTCAGATGTGATGACTCTGGCCATGATCGGACCGGTTTTACAAGTGATCTCCTTTCAATCCTTGCCATGAAGCCGCAAAATACTGCTTAAAAACGGGCAAAAACTACTTTTTAAGCTTGTAATCTCGAAAAATTCCCGTAATTGTCCTTCAGCTATCCCAGAAAGAAAAATTGTCAAGAAGACCCTAAAGGTTGATTTTTTCGAGAATAATCTCGAAATTTTGAATAATAATACTACAATAGACAGCAACTTTGTCTTAGGAACATCGGAATCACCTAAACCGATCTATCGGATTGGTTTAACTCGTAGTTACCTAAGTTGGCGTGAGGAGAGGACTGAATGAATTTGCGCGATAATGCTTTAACGATTCTGCAAGAAACGAGTCGAACTTTTTATATTCCCATAAGTCGTTTACCAGATCGCCTGCTCGAGGCAGTAGCCTCAGCTTATCTCTGTATGAGGGCGATCGATGAAGTAGAAGACCATCCCGACCTAGATAACTTCAGTAAATCCCAGATATTAAGACAAATTAGCCTGAATTTACAAGCAGGTACTGAAAATTCCACCAAAGAGGACTTTGCTTTTGGCTTAGTCCATCGGGAGATTTTGCCGGAAGTAACCCTGAGAATTGGCGAATGGGCCCTGTTAGCACCGGATTCGATCGCCCCCCGGGTTTGGGATGCCACGGCGGCCATGGCCGATCGCATGGCCTACTGGGCTGGGAATAACTGGGATATTCGCACAGAAATAGAATTAGATCAATATACCTTTAGTGTGGCCGGTGCCGTGGGTTTATTGCTGTCTGACCTCTGGAATTGGTACGACGGCACTCAAACTAATCGCAGTTATGCCATCGGTTTTGGTCGGGGTTTACAAGCGGTTAATATTGCCCGCAACCATGGCGAGGATCTGCGCCGGGGGGTAAGTTTTCTGCCCCAGGGTTGGACAATTAGTGATATTCATAATTATGCCCGTCGTAATCTGAAATTAGCCGATTATTACACTCAATCGCTGCCTAATGGGCCGGCCCTTGATTTTTGTAAGATTCCCCTCGCTTTAGCCCATGGCACTCTCGAAGTCCTAGCTTTAGGTAAGGAAAAACTGAGCCGCAGCGATGTCATCGCTTTGGTACAACAAATTACCCGTTAGAAGAAATCAAAATTAAAATTGCCCACGATCGCTCTTCCAAAGTCAGGAATCACAAGCGTGGGCAACAAACCGGTGGCGTTCAGTAACTTAGAACAAACCGAGAGTTAAAGATATATCGATGGGGAAAGTGGCACCAATACCTAACCAGATCGTGACCACAGTACCAAATAGGAAGATAGCGGTAGCGACGGGACGACGGAAAGGATTTTGGAATTTATTGACGCTTTCAATAAAGGGAACTAACATCAAGCCTAGGGGAACGCCGGCCATGCAAGCGATACCTAAGAGTTTGTTAGGAAGAATACGGAGAATTTGGAAAACGGGATAAAGATACCACTCTGGCAGAATTTCTAGGGGAGTAGCGAAAGGATCGGCAGGTTCACCGATCATGGTGGGATCCATAATCGCTAAACCGGTGCAGAGTCCGATCGTACCAAAGATAACTACCGGGAAGACATAGAGTAGATCGTTAGGCCAAGCGGGTTCACCGTAGTAGTTGTGACCCATCCCTTTAGCCAACTTAGCGCGCAGAGCGGGATCGCTGAGATCGGGCTTTTTTAATGTGGACATGGATAATGTCTCCTAAAAATGATTTCGGATCGACAGAGATATTTTTCTGAATTATAGAGGCCCAGAAATGCCTTGTTTACGGATCATCAAGAAATGTAGCAACATGAAGACCGCGATCGACCAGGGTAGTACAAAGGTATGTAAGCTGTAGAAACGGGTTAAAGTTGCTTGACCGACGCTTTCGCTACCGCGCATCAGGGTGACGAGTTGATCACCGACGACGGGAATAGCAGCAGGTACACCAGAAACGATTTTAACCGCCCAGTAACCCACCTGATCCCAGGGTAAGGAGTAACCGGTGACACCGAAGCTAACGGTGATTACGGCCAGGACAACCCCAGTTACCCAGGTTAATTCGCGAGGTTTTTTGAAGCCACCGGTCAGATAGACGCGGAAAACGTGCAGGATCATCATTAAGACCATCATACTGGCAGACCAGCGATGGATAGAACGAATTAGCCAACCAAAGTTGACTTCGTTCATGATGTACTGTACGGAGGAGAGGGCCTCTGCTACAGTGGGTTTGTAGTAGAAGGTCATGGCGAAACCAGTGGCAAACTGGATCACGAAGCACACAAGGGTGATACCACCCAGACAGTAGAAGATATTAACGTGGGGGGGAACGTATTTGGTGCTGATATCATCAGCGATCCCTTGAATTTCTAAGCGTTCCTGAAACCATTGATAGGCTTTAGAATCCGTTACTTGTTTGGTAAACATCGCGTAACCAGTAAGAAAAATGAAAGATTTAAGGTGTGACCTTTAAAAAATGTAACACAGTTTTCAGGGCTAATTCTCGCTCTTGTCAGGTTTCTCCACCGGTGGGGATCAATTGGCGATCGCTAGACCCGAAAAACGTAACTTCCTAAAATTTCCCTTAAAATGTCTCCTAGACTACAAAAAATCGGGCCAATTGTCCGACACTGGGAATAGGTAAGGTTGACAGCTAGTTACTGATTTGCTCACATTGACCTACATACGCCACTATTTAGGCGAACGTTTGTGACCCTAAGAAAAGCCGTTGAGCTATGGGGATTACATCCCAATACATTAAGAGAATATGCCGATGAAGGGAAAATCAAAAGTATCAAAAACGAAGCAGGGCAACGATTGTACGATGTCCAGTCTTACGTCAATGGTGCAGCTAGAGCTTCCCTTGTTTGCTACTGCCGAGTCAGTTCAATCAAGCAACGAGATGACCTTGAGAGACAAGTCAGCTTTATGCGCGGATTCTATCCAGAGGCAGAAATCATCAAAGACATCGGTAGTGGGCTTAACTTCCAAAGAAAAGGACTTAGAGCCATACTGGACAGATTATTGTGGGGAAATAAACTCACAATTGTTATGTCCACACTGGACAGATTATGCCGATTTAGATTCGAGCTTATACAGTATATGGTCGAACAAAACGGTGGCAAAATCTTGGTTCTCGACCAAACTGTTCACAGTCCCGAATCAGAACTTACAGCAGACTTGTTATAAATACTTCACATCTTCTCTTGCCGAATGCCCGGACTCAGGAAGTACGCTCAAAAAATCAAAGAAAGTGCGGATTTATCCAACAACAGAACAGAAGAAACTGATTAACAAGGACGTCTTTATCTGTGGCAAAAGTGGGTTAAACAATTGAATGTTTTCAAACTAAATTGTAGATAACTTCAAATGGGAGAAGGTTGAGAATGTAGTATGGGTCAGGTGAGTAAGGTGATTGAAACTGAGACAACTTGGGCATGAGCATTGGAGAAGACTAAGGGGAGATGAGGGAGGGGAGATTGCCCCTCCCACTGGTTTAAAGTCCTTTCGAGTGTTA
>NZ_JASJFE010000561.1:0-3410 GCF_030067735.1 Microcystis sp. M53598_WE2
CTTGTTTTGGTGTGGGGTAAAATCGGTAAGAATAGGCTTTTTCCATATCTCGCATTCTAGCATATATCGTGTAAATGCGCTAATATTTAACGGTAAAGCCGTCGTAGAACGACGGGGTTTCAGACCCAAATTTTCGATGAAGTAATTATGCGTTGGATCACCGCTTGTGTATTGAGTCTATTGCTCTTTTTTGCCCTACCCATAGCGGCTTATGCCGATAGCCCGACTATTAGCGAAGAACAGATTAGAGAAGGGGAAGTTATCGCCGAAAAAGCCCTAGAAGCCACAGAAAAAGGGGATTACGCCCAGGCCGAAAGCTATTGGACCCAATTAGTCGCCAAATTCCCCACTAACCCCGCCGTCTGGAGTAATCGCGGCAATGCCAGAGTCAGTCTCAATAAATTAGAGGATGCGATCGCTGATTTTAACCAAGCGATCGCCATTGCCCCCGATGCCCCCGATCCCTACCTCAATCGCGGCACCGCTTTAGAGGGAGAAGGCAAATATCAAGAAGCGATCGCCGATTATAATAAAGTTTTAGAATTGGCTCCCAATGATGCCTTTGCCTATAACAATCGCGGCAACGCCGAAGGCGGTTTAGGGGACTGGGAAGCCGCCGTCAAAGACTATCGCCAAGCCACTCAACTAGCCCCGAATTTTGCCTGGGCGCAAGCTAATCTGGCTCTGGCCCTGTACGAATTGGGCAGATATCCAGAAGCAGTCCAAAAAATGCGGAATATTGCCCGCAAATACCCCATGTTTCCCGATGTCAGAGCCGCCTTAAGCGCCGTTTTATGGACCCAAGGACAACAGGGAGAAGCGGAAAGCAATTGGGTAGCCGCCGTCGGCATGGATACCCGCTATCAAGACCTCGATTGGGTAAAAAGCGTGCGCCGTTGGCCGCCGAATATGGTTCTAGCCTTAGATAAGTTTCTTAACTTAAAGTAAAGAAGGACTAAATAGCAATTTTTCTCGCAGTAGCGGGACTGAGGGGCAAATTATCCGGAAATCGGCGACTAAGATACAGTTGAGATGTGCTGGGTTGTACTGCATTTAAACTGCGTCGGGGAAATTTTAGTACAAATGCTCAAACTGCCTCGACCCAGCTCCGGCTCCCCCAACTCTGGTGGGGTTAAATACAGAAACTTGCAACTTTGACACCGCCACTGTCACTATCACCCCTAAGAGATGAAGTGTAAACTAATTAATTTGCTATCATTTCTGGACGACCAGCTACTGTTCCCCGTTCCCCAAAAAGAAAACTTTGTACCTTACCACTAAGATAACTGCTTTATCTGCAATGGCCTTTTTTACTCTCACTCACATTAACCATGACCGAGCCAACCCAATTAAACTATCACGATACCTATTCTTGTCCCGTCTGTCGCCATGGTAAAATTGCCGCTTTACCCCTCATGGAAGCCTATGCTTGTAACTTTTGTCAACACATTTTTACTGCTAATTTAGAACAACAAGTTTTAAAAATGGCCGATAGTCAATTACCCTTAACTTGGTATTGGAATGGTAAGTATTGGCAGGGTTTACCGAGAGAAGGAATGGAGATGGCAGGTTTTTACTTAATTATCGGTTTAGGATTTGTGATTTTTCCCACAGCAATTGTGGCTACGGGTGCCTATCTTTTTCCTCCAGTCGAGGGGAGTCCTTTGTCATGGGTGCCTCTATTTTGGTCGATTTTAACCTTTATTTGTCATGCTATTTGTTTACTCTGGTTAATGATCGAATATTATCAGTTTCCCGTTAATATGTATCTGCGGGCCTTGGCTCGTCGTTGGCAAAATTCTGTCGTCACTAGATTATTATCCTAGGAAGCATTCAATCCCAGAAAGGGGAGCAGGAAGTGGGGTGTAGGGTGTGGGGATAAAAAATCTGATAACTGATAACTGATAACTGATAACTGTTCCCTAAATTATCCCCAAAGGACAAAATTGACCCGATAATTCTAGTTTATTGTTTTGCAGCAGATATAAACCGTACTCAATTCCTTCTACTACTGCTTGATAGGAAGCTTCCAAAATATTACTAGACACTCCCACGGTAGTCCATCTTTGTTGACCGTTACTGGACTCGATTAAAACCCTAGTTTTCGCTGCCGTTCCCGAACCACTATCGAGGATTCTCACTTTATAATCGGTCAGGTGAAAGTTAGCAATTTCGGGATAGAATTTGACTAAAGCCTTTCTTAAAGCCCGATCTAAAGCAGCCACAGGCCCGTTACCCTCGGCCACTTCTAATAAATCTTCCTCTTTTACCCGTACTTTAATTGTAGCGATCGCATTACCACTATCCCGCAGCATATCACAATAAACTTGGAATCCTTTTAATTCAAAAAGGTGGCTTCTCTGTCCCAAAGCTTCCCGCATTAATAACTCAAAACTAGCTTCGGCTGCCTCAAATTGATAACCCTCACTTTCCAAGATTTTTAAACGTTCCAAAATTTGCCGACAGGTGGGATCATCTTTATTTAAATCGATGCCAAAACTGCGCGCTTTCGCTAACACATTACTTAATCCCGATTGGTCAGAAATGACGATGCGGCGCTGATTCCCGATCGCTTCCGGGTTAATATGTTCGTAGGTTAGGGGATTTTTCGCCACCGCAGAAACGTGAATGCCGCCTTTATGGGCAAAAGCGGAACGTCCGACGAAGGGAGCATGATCATCTGGGGCTAAATTGACCATTTCGCTGATTTTTCGGCTAGTTCCCGCCAATCGGCCTAATTGATTTTCTTCTAGGCAAGAAAAGCCCATTTTTAACTGAAGATTGGGAATTAAAGTACATAAATTGGCATTGCCGCAGCGTTCCCCATAACCGTTAATTGTGCCTTGAATCATGCGTGCGCCCTCGTTAACTGCCGCTAAGGAGTTAGCCACGGCGGTTCCTGCGTCATTATGGGCATGGATGCCTAATTTAGTCCCATTTTCCCCATCGGGATCGATGCCCAATTGCTCCCGTACTTTCTCCACAATGGGGGCGATTTCTTGGGGTAAAGTGCCACCGTTGGTATCACAGAAAACTAACCATTCGGCCCCGGCATCCCTGGCGGTTTTGAGGGTTAAAAGGGCGTATTCAGGGTTATTTTTGTAACCATCAAACCAATGTTCGGCATCATAAATGACTCGTTTTCCCTGACAGCGTAGATACTCGATCGTATCTCCTATCATGGCTAAATTCTCCTCCAGACTGGTTTTTAAGCCCTCTGTGACGTGCAGATCCCAAGATTTGCCGAAAATTGTCACCCAACGGGTTCTAGCGGCGAGAATGGCGGTTAACATCCGATCTTCCCGGGCCTCGACATGGGGGCGACGAGTGGAACAAAAAGCGACTAATTCCGCTTGTTTTAGGGGTTCTTCGTGCAGTTTCCAGAAAAATTGACCGTCTCTAGGGTTTGC
>NZ_JASJFE010000964.1:0-4302 GCF_030067735.1 Microcystis sp. M53598_WE2
TCGCCCCTACAGGACGCGGAACCATGAAGACGCAAGGTTTTGAACCACGATTCTCTCAAAATCTTGCACCTGTTTCGCGAGAAAAGCCACAAAACCCTTACCTTGCCTACATTTCACATTTATTCAGCAAGCCCTACTTAAGACTGCGAATGTATGAAAACGCATCAATTGGGCAAAAGCTCAACGATGCGTTTTTAAGCTCCAAAAACCGCTATGGTTGTAACCCAAAACAAATTAATTCTGATTAGAGTCAGTGGCTGCGGCCATTTGCATTCTCTGCACCAGATTATCGAGGGCTAATTCTAGATGTAAACCGGCATCTACGGCGGTCCAACCCTGTTCGGTTAGGTGTCGCCATTCAAAGTGTAGGTGCGGACCGGTAGAAAGTCCCGTACTACCCACACGACCGATAACCGCGCCCTGTTCCACCCATTCTCCCGGTTTGACGGTAATTTCCGAAAGGTGGGCATAACGAGATTCTTGACTACCATCGAGGTGACGTAAAATCACCGTTAATCCGTAACCTCCTAACCAGTCGGCGGTGGCCACTTCCCCTGCGTAGGCGGCTAATACAGGTGTTCCCATCGCCGCGCCTAAATCAGTACCCGCGTGCATGGCCCGATTCCCGCTGACTGGATGATTTCGCCACCCAAAAACCGAGGTAATTTGAGCAGGAAGGGCGAGGGGAAAGAGTAAATCGGTGCGTTGAGTTTGGTTAGAATCCGTGGGACTTAAACGGGTGGCCCGCTCATAGGTGGTCGCTTCGCTGATTGCTTCCACTTCTGCGCGAGTCACCGGGGCTAAAGCTAATTTTACGCCATTCCATTCCGGGGGATTGAGGGCCACCACCTGACTCGCAATCACCGTCGGGGGTGCCAGACGTACCGGGGCGCTAGAAGCCACGAGAGTGGGGGCATAACGACGCAGGGAATTATTAGCGATAACCGGCTGATTTCGGGGCTGCCGTCCTACCCGCACGGCTGGATTAGGATTGAGACGCACCCGGGCCAGATTAACCGGGGGTAAGGGTTTGGCCACAGTGCTGACCGGCTGGCGACGGGAGGCCCGGGCCGCCAGATTACAGCTACCTCCTACCAGTTGACCATTTTGGGCGATGGTTTGGCAACCACTGCGGCGCTCGGTGACGACAACGGAACTGGGGGGGTTAAAGTTTCTGGTATCGATAAAATTATTTTTACCGCCGGCCCGGGGGGCAAGGGTAGGCATATCGGTTTGATGGTTTTCGGGGATAGCCAGACGGGGGGCAGGATTAGTATTTTCTTTGATAACGGGGGCTTTTAGAGTCGGGGCGGCATTTTCCACTACCGGGGTTTCGCTGCCAGTTTCGGAATTAGCGATCGCATTGGGAGCAAGAGTAATCAGACCGCTGATTACTAAACCGAGACCACTGCATAAACTCAGCTTCTTTTTTAAGGATTTTCCGAGAAAAAGTTTCAATATCACCGATGAAGGATACATAGGGCGGCCTCACTTCTCACAGTTTAGTCAAAAAAATATTTAGACTCAATTATAGCCGAGACTAACCCTACCGGCCGGTATATAAATTTCGCTACTGGCATTGTCCGAGGTGAGTTTAACTTTTAGTTCCCCTCGATCGCTTACCCCGGTTATTATGCCCTGATAGCCCTCAAAAGCTATCTTTTGACCAAAATTGGCAAAAAGTCCTAAATAGGAGGCTAATAGGGCTTTTATGCCGTGATTACAGTAATATTCATAGCCGTATAGGATAGCATCGCTGGTGAGAGAGGTTAACTGAGCGATCGAGGTGATTTTATTGCCAGTAAAAGCCTGTAAATTAATACCGGTGGGGGGGACAGGATTAGACCAATTGAGGCCTACTCCGATGACTGCTTGCGGGATGTTTTGGCCCTGAATACGGGTTTCTAGGTTAATTCCCCCTAGTTTGCGCCCTAATAGGACTAAATCGTTCGGCCATTTGATTTTAACGGGTATTTCTTGACAATTCAGGTGATGAGCGATGCCCCAAACTGTAGCGAGAACGAGATGGGCAGATTTATCCACCTCTAAATCAAGATTTAACGCCAAAGATAAATATAATCCTCCCGGTTCAGAAATCCACTCCCGTCCCCATTGTCCTCTCCCAGCACTTTGTTGACGAGCAGTCACCACAAAAGGCGGATTTTCCCCCGATTCTAATAATTGCCAAGCTTTAGTATTAGTGGAAGGTAATAGCTCAAAGTGATGGATTTTGGGCATAAATGGGAAGTGGGGAGTATTTTCAGTGTTGCCAAAGGCACGGCGTAGCCGTCCAGTAAACAGTAAACAGTAATCAGTGACCTGATACCAAATCCGTTGAGTATAGGCTACATATCAGGACAGGCAAAAGGCAAGAGGCAAAAGGCAAAAGGCAAAAGAGGGAATAGATAATCAGTTTTTAATAACCGGATTGAGTATGAAAACTGACATCTGATCACTGATCACTGATCACTGATAACTGAATCACTGATAACTGATAACTGATAACTGATAACTGATAACTGATAACTGATTAGGTGCAAGGAAGAGAACGCAGGTACTCACTGAGGTGGGAACGTAAACCGATGCCATGGAAAAGCGGGCCACGACTGCCTAATTCGACAATACTGACAGCTGCCACGGGCATTTCAAACCGATCGCGATAACGGCCCACATCGATACCCATCAGACTACAGAGCATGATCCGGATGGTGGCCTTGTGGGAAACGATCAGGATATTGCCATCACTGTGGGTGTGTTCGATTTCTTCCAAAACGGCCGCGGAACGACGGGCGATATCGATCCCCCTTTCCCCGTTGGGGGGAGCATTCCAAGCGGGATCCGTCAACCAACGTACATAGAGATCATGATATTGACGATCGATATCGTTGGGGTGCATACCTTCCCAAAGACCATAACCGATCTCTTGTAATCCCTGGCGGATTTCTAATTTCAGTCCTACCGCTTCACAGAGGGGTTTAGCGGTTTGAATAGCTCTTTGTAGGGGACTGACGTAGGCCGCGCGCCAAGGTAAAGAACGATAGACATCGGCGAATTCCTCCGCCATTTCGATGCCTTCGGCAGTCAAACCGGGGTCATTTTCTGGAGTACCACAGTATCCTCCCGTTTTGCTATAGGCCGTTTGTCCGTGTCGTAGAAAATATAACATCAAGCACATAGTTTTTCAGGAGACCAAATTCGGGGCTTCCCTGGTTACTGTTGACTGGTTAGGTTCCCGCTCGCGAGCGCAGGTCATTGCGGAGGTAAGAGCGATCGCCTATAACTTGAAAGAGGGGACCGTGTTCGGCTAATTCGACGATCGTCACCGAGGCCACGGGCATGGCAATTCGATCGCGATAACGGCCGATATCAATGCCTAAAAGAGAACATAACATGATTCGGATCGTTGCTTTATGGGAAACGATCAAAATATGGCCATCATCGTGATTATGGTCGATTTCCTCTAATACTTCCGAACTGCGGCGAGCGATATCGATGCCTTTTTCGCCCCCTGTGGGAGAATTCCAGCCCGGATCTGCTAACCAGCGCACATAATCATCATGAAACTCCCGATTAACCTCGGCTGCGGTTTTTCCCTCCCATTGGCCGTAGGCAATCTCTTTTAATCCTTCCCGTTTGTGGATGGGAATACCTAAGAGATCGCTTAAAGGGGTGGCCGTGGCCATGGTGCGCTTGAGGGGACTAGAATAGATCGCTGTCCAAGGCACATCTCGATAGACAAGAGCGAAATCCTTGGCCATTTCATCGCCGGCCGGGGTTAGTTGCAAGTCTAATCGACCGCAAAAACTCCCCGCTTGACTGGCTGTGGTTTCGCCATGACGCAAAAAGTAAAGTTTTAGACTCATTTTTTGGGTGCATCTCAATATTTGTGACTCTCTCCTATTTATAGTGATACTAAATCCTGTTTAAAAAGTACAGGAGACCAGGGAGCGGAGGGTGGGGAGCAGGGAGAAACAATCCATAACTTGGCAGTTAATCACACTATTAAAAACGGATTTGGTATGATAAAAGGTAAAAGGTAAAAAAGGTTATCCTAAATTCCCAAAGAATAATCGTTCTGTAGAGTATAAACACTCTGGTGGGAAATTATCCAATGATAGAAAGAAAATAACTTTCACAGATAAGAAAAATATTGGCACGGTGCTTTATCCAACCTTCTGATTATCTGTTTGGCTACCTTAGTTGTTGACACTCCCCGCTCTAAAGAGACGGGGATTCTTGGTTCACAGAGATTACTTGCTTAGACAGAATTGCTTCTGAAAAAGTAGAGGTATTCTCTCCCCA
>NZ_JASJFE010000356.1:0-2749 GCF_030067735.1 Microcystis sp. M53598_WE2
CAGTTATCAGTTATCAGTTATCAGTTATCAGTTATCAGTTATCAGTTATCAGTGACTACCAGCAGTCTTTAGTAGCTTTTAATTTTCATTCTCTTGCTAGGGGAGACTTGTTACCTCTTGTTTTTGGTCATATAAGTAGGTGGGTGGAATTAAATATAAGATGAACGTAGGTTGGGTTGAAGAATGAAACCCAACGCCCGATTATGTTACGCTACTGCTAACCCATCCTACAAATAATTGTGCCTCCCTACTTATAAGTTTAATTTAATCCGGAGGTGAAGGAGGGGAAAATATCTCAATATACAGTTCTAGGATCATATCTCAGGTTATGATCCTAGGGAGTCGGTGGTCAAGAACAAATTTAAGTTATACTTCCTCCCTAGGGATAGCTATTGTATTTACAGGAGATTTTCTCTTATATCCTAGCAATTTTCACAGCTTAACTAGGTGTCGATTTTATTCCTGAGCGCTGCTTTCAAGCAAATCTTGATCTCCTTCACCCCAACCAGAACGAAATCTATGAATAATCCAGAAGAATACGTTATGATCATGGCGAAAATCCTAGATTTAGCCATTCCCGATCGCTATTTAAATTCTGTGGTTGAAAACTGGCAACGCTTGCAAGAAATCGCCAGTTTAGTGACAGAATTTCCCTTAGAGGATGACGGGGAAAGCGCCCTCAGCTTTGAACCATGACTATTTCTGTGTGCAATTTAGCTCGATCGATCCAAAATCGTCAAACTAGCGCCTTAGAAGTTATTAGCCAGACTTTGGCGGAGATAGAGGCAAAAAATCCCCATTTAAATTGCTTTACCGACATTTTACACCCTAGAGCGCTCGCTCAAGCCCAAAAAATCGATCTAGCGATCGCCAACGGTGAACCCGTCGGTGTCTTAGCAGGAGTCCCCTTCGCCGTCAAAAATCTCTTTGATATCGAGGGTATTGTCACCCTTGCCGGTTCCAAAATCAATCGAGATCACCCTGTCGCCGGACAAGATGCGATCGCTATACAAACCCTAGAAGCAGCCGGGGCAGTTTTGGTGGGGGCGACCAATATGGATGAGTACGCCTACGGTTTTGTCACCGAAAATGCCCATTATGGAGCCACTGCCAACCCCCTCGATCCTAGTCGCGTCTCGGGGGGATCCTCCGGCGGTTCCGCCGCCGCCGTTGCCGCTAATTTAGTCCCTCTCGCCCTCGGTTCCGATACTAATGGTTCCGTGAGGGTTCCCGCCGCTTGCTGTGGCGTGGTGGGGCTAAAACCCACCTTTGGGCGCGTATCCCGTCAGGGCCTATTTTTGTTCGTTAGTAGTTTAGACCATCCGGGATTTTTTAGCGGTAATGTGGCGGATATGGCGGCTATTTGGAGTCTTTTTGCCAAAAATAACCTTAAAGCTTCTTTAAATGGCTTAGAGGGCGTAAAAATAGCCCTTGCCGACGATTATTTTCAGCAGGGAGCCGAACTGGAAGTAATCGAGGCGGTGACAGCGATCGCCGAACGTTTAGGAGTTACCAAAAAAATCACCATTCCCGAAACCGCCCGCGCCAGGGCATCCGCCTATATAATTACCGCTTCCGAGGGCGCAAATTGGCATTTACCGCGTTTACAGACCAGATTAGAGGATTTTGACCCCGCAACCCGGGATCGCTTCTTGGCAGGGGCATTAATTCCCTCTAGCTGGTATTTACAGGCTCAACGTTTTCGCCGTTGGTATCGCGATCGTCTGCGAGAGATTTTCAGCGAAGTCGATATTATTCTCACCCCGACGATTCCCTGTATTGCGCCACCGTTAGGAGTAGAAAAAATGATTATTGACGGGCAAGAGCTATTAATTAGACCTAATTTAGGCAGATTCACCCAACCTTTTTCTTTTATCGGTTTACCTGCCCTTTCTTTGCCGATTAAACGCCCATCCCAGCTACCGTTAGGTTTACAAATCATCGCCGCTCCTGATCGCGAAGACTTAATCCTAAGGGTAGCCAGGGTTTTAGAGGAAATGCTCATAGATATCCCGCATAAGTGAGATTTCAAGGGCGTACTTCCCCTTAAAATCCCTAATTTAGGCACTTATAAGCGAAAATGTTACTTTTCTAGTCTGAGTAGGGTTGGCTGAATAAATGTGAAATATAGACGAGGTAAGGGGTTTGAGGGAATGTTTGGCGAAGCAGCTGCAAGATTTTCAAGCTAGTGGCTCAAAAACCTTGCATCTTGAGCGGCTGGCGTCCTGGTAGGTCTTCAAATAATATCTGTAGGGGCGAAGCATTCGGGCAATAACCTATCGCTGAAACCGTAGATTTTCTATCCGAATGCTTCGCCCCTACTTTTTCAGCATACCCTAAGTAAACAATCTACTGGCTCGGAGACTCCTTTTCAATCACATCTAACCAAGCGGCGGCCGATCGCTCCCAAGTGTCAGTTAGGGCAATTTGACGACATCTTTCGCGCTCTTGGGACAAAAGCTGGGGATTTTTCAGTAATTCGACAATTTTCCAGGCTATAGCTTCCTGAGTAGCCGGATCGGTTACTTCCCCCGGTACTTTCACACAGTAGTCCTTTTCTCGAAAAACAGCAAAATCCGTCACCACTGGCAGACAACCCACCACTGCCGACTCGCGCACAGAAATACAATCGATCTCACGATAGGTGCAACCGTAGTAATGAATAGCAGAGCGCGCTTTTTCCTCGATTAGTTGACGATAACCCATCATTCCGCGATCAACTACCCCCGGACTAGCTTTAATCAAAGCG
>NZ_JASJFE010000018.1:0-2180 GCF_030067735.1 Microcystis sp. M53598_WE2
ATCGGGTCTAAAACCTCGTCTTTACTCATTTTATTGTAAAGGGCTTTAGTATCACAACTTCAATCAATAGACCTCTTGCAAAAGTCTTAAGTCGATCCTTGTACAGCAACATTTTTGAAGATTATCAACTACTAATAAATAATTAACTGAAAGTCCTTCCCATTATTGTTTCTATCGTTTGTTTTCGGATTTATGCAAGAGGTCTAATGTGCATGGTACGTTCCCCAAAAATCGATCGCTGGAGCAGCAGGAGCCACATTAGGGAACGCACCCTACAAGATCGGCGATCACACTGCGATCGGTAACTCCGAAATCGTAACCAATCCGCCTTGGACTGTATCGACTTGCAACCGATAACCGCGCAACAGGCTCATTCCAATCAATGGCTCTGTCTCTGCCGCGTTAATCTCCATTTCTCGATACTGCCCACCCCAAATCACCATGCCATCATAGATATCAAATAAGACTTCGCTACCATCGCCCAAGGTTGCCCGATCGCGGTAACTCCAAGACAATTCAAGTTCTCTAATAGTAGCAATCGGGAGACTCAAGAACCCTGTAAACCCTGTATCGATCACAGCAGTAATGGATTTAAGTTTGTCGCCGTTCCTCACAACCAAGGAAAGCATTGCTTCGTAATTCTGATTGACGTAACCCTGCATCATCATAGAGCGTCTTTTAAACTCCGTGCGCCGAAACGATGAACGGCGCGATAGCCGATCCGAACAACCCAAGGCTGAGCATCAGGCAATCGTTTATAAAGTCGCCGAGTCGCAGTCATCGTATCGTCGGCAAGCTCAAACGCTCCAGTTTCGATGTCGATCGCCACAATTCTGCCATGATTACCTTCCTCAATTTGGGGGCGCACCTGAGATTCATAAATCTCATCGCCACGTCGGGCAAACTCTTCTTTGCTGTAGCGGGGTTGTCGAACTGTCATAGATTTGACCTCTTTTCAACTATGCCCCTTCATTTTACCCTGAGCAATGGAGGTGTCTATCGTTGAGGTGGCAGAGGGGATTAAACTAGAAGTTGTTGGATTTCTTTTTGTCAACCCAGCCTACATCTGACTTTAACTTTCACTAGGGAACGCACTTAAACCCACAGTAAATGTGCATGGTGCGTTCCCCAAAAATCGATCGGTGGAGCAGTAGGAGTCACATTAAGGAACGCACCCTACAAGATCGGCGTGCTGCTACGCAGTGCCTTCGGCATCGCACTACAAATCATCAATCGTTACCAACCCACCTTCCGTAAACTGAATCACAAGTTCATGGCTATCTAATAAAGCAGTTCCAACCAGGGGTCGCCGCCCTGTGGCAAATACACGAGTTTCTCACTCCTCACCATTCCAGATAATAATTGCTTTGTGAAGAGGCAGCATTACTTGGCTGTTGTCTGCTAAATTCGCACGCATATCGTACCTGAAAGGAAGATTCAGTAATGCTACTGCTTCGGGTGGTAAACAAAGCTCATCTGTAAATCCTGTATCTACTACAAACTCAATCGGAAAGTCAGCGCGATTTGGAATCCGAAATGGGATAGTGATAAGCGGGTGTCCATTAGCCACAATACCTGAAATCACTTAACTACACGCTCCATAACACCCCCACCAAAAGCGGCAGCAACGTTGTAGCCAATTTTGATCCCAAAGAGCCGAGCATGGGGGTGTTTCTCGCTCAATAAGTCAGCAGCGTGTAAGCCATTTTCATCAACTTTGTAGTCACCTGTTTCAATGTCAATGATAACCATCTTGCCAATGTTTTCTTCAACTTCCACCTCTTGGCGGATTCTGCTTTCGTACAGTTTCTCTGCACGTTGAGCAACTTCTTCACGGCTTAAAAGGATTGCTTGCATATACTAACTCCTGATTACGATTTGACTTCTGGAGACCCCTCTATAATATCTCACAGGTCTGTAGGATGAGCTAATGCCCATCCTACTAAGTCTCTACAAGATTGGTGTACTGCTACGCAGTGCCTTCGACATCGCATTTAAACCCACGGCTGCAATCAATGTGCATGGTGCGTTCCCCAAAAATCGATCGCTGGAGCAGTAGGAGTCACATTAAGGAACGCACCCTACAAGATCGGCGATCGCACCGTTAAGTCTCTCATTCTAATTTTGTCTTCTTCAATAACTGTAAAGTGTCCATACCAGTCATCCCGCAATGAGATAAC